>NZ_JBVVQY010000001.1:348335-489182 GCF_055811615.1 Mesorhizobium sp. WSM4807 | reverse complement strand
CGGGTGCCCGACCCGCCCTCCCTGATGATCCAGCGGAGTTCGCTGATATCGGGATGCCCGCGCGAGACTTCAGCGATCTCGGGATGCGAAGGCGCCACGACCAGCATCAGGCGATCCACATCGACCTTGGCGCGCCGCAATATGTCCGAATCGGTGCGCCCCTCGACCAGGCCAAAATCAGCCGTACCGTCCAGTACGGTGGTCTCAACCTGCCTGGTGTTGCCGATGGTCACGCTCAGCCTGACGGCGGGATAGGCCTCGTGGAAGGAGGCCAGCCGGCGCGGCAGCCAGTAGCTGGCGATGGTTTGGCTGGCGGCGATGGAAAGGCTGCCGGTGATCGTCTGCGAGACGTGCTCCAGCACGTCGTGGGCGGCAGTCGCCCGTTCAAGCACGGCCTTGGCCTCGGGCAGGAACCGGCGCCCGGTCTGCGCCAGCTCGATGTTGCGACCGACCCGGTTGAACAGCTGGACGCCATGCTGCTGTTCGAGCGAGCGGATGGCGGCCGAGGCGGCCGATTGGGAAATACCCAGCAGCTCGGCTGCCTTGGTCATGTGTCCTCGTTCGGCGACAGCAACGAAGATCCGCAGTTGGTCCAGGGTCATGAGAGAATTAAGAAAGAAAATCGATTGGAATTACAAGAGCAACTTGTTAGACAGATCGATCGTTTTGTTCTAAGTTTTTGCAGGAAATTGGAAAAATATCGCGGCCAGTCCGCAAAAGGCAGAAAGTGATCAGGCGCTTCAAATCCCTGTTTTCCCATTGGACGCGCAGCTTGCGGCGGCGGCTCACTGGCAACGGCTATCATCCGGAAGAGCATTACATGCGCGGCCCCGGGCCGAAAACGCGAGCCAAATACTCGGACCACAAAAGCAGATCATGAGCCACGGACCGCTGCGCGGCGCCAATTCCGCACCGTCCCAACGGTCGCTTGCCGACACGCGCGCGCCCGACGAGGGCGATGGCGTCGATACTTCGCCCGATATCTCCGACAGCATCGCCAAGACCACCTGCTACATGTGCGCCTGCCGGTGCGGCATCGACGTCCACATCAAGGACGGCAAGGTCCGCTACATCAACGGCAACAAGGACCATCCGGTCAATCGCGGCGTGCTGTGCGGCAAGGGCAGTGCCGGCATCATGCAGCACTACAGTCCGGCCCGGTTGAAGAAACCATTGCTGCGCACAGGTCCGCGCGGCTCGGGAGAATTTCGTGAGATCGAGTGGGAGGAGGCTTTCTCAATCGCGACGGAACGACTTTCGAAAATCCGCCGGACCGATCCGAAGAAACTCGCCTTCTTCACCGGGCGCGATCAGTCGCAATCGTTGACCGGCTGGTGGGCGAGCCAGTTCGGCACGCCGAATTTCGCCGCCCATGGCGGCTTCTGCTCGGTCAATATGGCGGCCGGCGGGCTCTATACGATCGGCGGTTCGTTCTGGGAGTTCGGCGAACCCGACTGGGACAACACGAGATACTTCATGCTGTTCGGCGTTGCCGAGGACCATGATTCCAATCCGATCAAGATCGGTCTCGGCAAGCTCAAGGCGCGCGGCGCCAAGGTGGTCTCGATCAATCCGTGCCGCACCGGCTACAACGCCATTGCCGATGACTGGATCGGCATCCGGCCCGGTACCGACGGACTGTTCGTGTTAGCCCTCATCCATGAACTGCTGAAGGCCGGCCGCGTCGATCTCGATTATTTGCTGCGCTACACCAATGCTCATGTCCTCGTCATCCAGGAGCCGAATGCCGCCGACGACGGGCTGTTCGCACGCGACGGTAACGGCAATCCGCTGGCCTGGGACAGGGTGGCGAAAGTGCCCGTCAGCGTCACCGATACCGACGCAAAGCCGGCGCTGACCGGCAACTTCCAGGTCGATGGCCGCCGCTGCGTTCCGGTCTTCCAGCTCGTTGCCGACCGCTATCTGCAGGAGAGCTATTCTCCCGATGCGGTCGCCGAACGCTGCGGCGTCCCCGCCGACACCATCCGCCGGACCGCCGCCGAACTGGCGCATGTCGCCTTCGAACAGGCGATCGAACTGCCGGTGGCGTGGACCGACTGGGCCGGCCGCCGGCATGAGACGATCAAGGGCCGGCCGGTGTCGATGCACGCGATGCGCGGCATCTCGGCCCATTCGAACGGGTTTCATAGCTGCCGCGCCATCCACCTGCTCCAAGTACTCCTGGGTACGGTGGACGTGCCCGGCGGATTTCGCTTCAAGCCGCCCTATCCGCGGTCGGCGCCGCCGGGGCCGAAGCCGGCGGGCAAGGACGTCAGGCCGATGACGCCGCTCGAAGGCATGCCGCTTGGATTCGTCTGCGGCCCGGACGATCTGCTGGTCGACGACGTCGGCACGCCGATCCGTATCGACAAGGCCTATTCCTGGGATGCGCCGCTGGCAGCACACGGGCTCATGCACACGGTCATCCGTAATGCCTGGGCCGGCGATCCTTACAGGATCGATACGCTAATGATGTACATGTCCAACATGGCCTGGAACTCGTCGATGAACACCGTCGAGACGATGGCGATGCTGACCGACAGCGACGAGGCCGGAAACTACAAGATCCCCTTCATCATCTATTCCGACGCCTATTATTCCGAGACCGTGCCGTTCGCCGATCTCGTGCTTCCCGACACCACCTATCTCGAGCGTCACGACTGCATCAGCCTGCTCGATCGGCCGATCAGCCATGCCGACGGCCCGGGCGACGCCATCCGCCATCCCGTCGTCGAGCCGGATCGTGATGTCAGGCCGTTCCAGACGGTGCTGATCGAGCTCGGCGCGCGCCTCGGCCTGCCCGGCTTCGTCGACGACGACGGCTCGGCCAAATACCGCGACTATGCCGATTACATCGTCAATCATGAGCGCACGCCGGGCATCGGCCCGCTCGCCGGCTGGCGCGGCAAGGACGGAACCTCGATCGGCAAAGGCGAGGCCAATCCTGATCAGCTTCAGCGCTACATCGACAATGGCGGCTTCTGGCACCATGATTTTGCGGACGACCAGCGCTACTACAAAATGGCCAACCGCTCCTATCTCGACTTCGCCGAGAACATGGGCTTCATCCCGAAAGCCGAGCCGATCGTCTTCCAGCTCTATTCGGAACCGATTCAGCGGTTTCGCCTCGCCGCGCGCGGCCATGGGCGGGTGCTGCCGCCGGAGGCGGAGCGCAGCCGCATCGAGACCTATATGGACCCGCTGCCGTTCTGGTACACGCCCTTCGAGGAGGCGGCTGTCGACCTCGAGAAATACCCGCTGCACGCACTGACGCAGCGGCCGATGCACATGTATCATTCCTGGGGCTCGCAGAACGCCTGGCTCAGGCAGATCACCAGCCAGAACCGGCTGTTCGTGCACAACCGGACCGCCGCCGGCCTCGGCCTTGTCGACGATGACTGGGTGTGGATCGAGAGCATCAACGGCAAGGTCAAGGGACAGATCAAGCTGGTCGACGGCGTTAACGCGGATACGGTTTGGACCTGGAACGCCATCGGCAAACGGCGCGGCAGCTGGGGGCTGAAGGACGACGCCGCCGAATCCAACCGCGGTTTCCTGCTCAATCACATTATCGGCGACCAGACCTCTGCCGATGCCAATGGTAAACGCTACTCGAATTCCGACCCGGTCACCGGCCAGGCGGCATGGTTCGACCTGCGTGTCCGCATCGTCAAATGCGCGGCTGAAGAAGCCGGCTTCACCGAACCGCAGTTCGAGCGCTTCCGGCAGCCGCCGCATTTCGAACCCTCGCCCGACAAGCTCAGTTTCGGCGCCGAGTTTCGCCGGGAAAGAGAAGCCGCCAGATCATGACCTGTCTCCCCGCCCATACCGACAAAAAGCTCGGCCTCGTCATCGACCTTGACACCTGCGTCGGTTGCCAGGCCTGCGTTACCGCCTGCAAAGAATGGAACACCGGCGGCCACATGGCGCCGCTGACCGACATCGATCCCTACGGCGGCGATGCCGACGGGGTCTGGTTCAACCGCGTGCACAGCTATGAGCACATCACGGAGATGGGCGGGCGCACGGTCAATTTCCCACGCTCCTGCCTGCATTGCGAGACGCCGGCCTGCGTCACCGTCTGCCCGACCGGAGCCTCCTACAAACGAGCCTCGGACGGCATCGTGCTGGTCGACGAGGACAAGTGCATCGGCTGCAAATTGTGCAGCTGGGCCTGCCCCTATGGCGCCCGCGAATTCGACACCGATGTCGGCGTGATGAAGAAATGTACGTTGTGCGTCGACCGCATCTATAACGACAATCTGGCTGAAGAAGATCGGGTGCCGGCCTGCGTCGCCGCCTGTCCAACCAGCGCGCGGCATTTTGGCGATCTCGGCGACCCGGCGTCGGCGATCTCGCAACTGGTGGCCGAGCGCGGCGGTGTCGACCTGATGCCCGAACTCGGCTATCACCCGACCAACAAATATTTGCCGCCGCGCGCCCACACGCAGCGTGCGGCATCGGTGCCGGCGCTGGCGCTCGAACCGGTGCGGGCCGAAGGCGGTTTCCTCGGCTGGGTCGACCGCATGCTTTCGCACTGACCAGCGCCTCCATGCATCCAGCCTTCTCCGTCGTCTTTTTCACCACCGCCACCGGCGCCGGTTACGGCCTGCTTGCGCTGCTCGGCGTGCTGGCCGGTCTGGGGTTCGTCCCGCCCGATTTCTGGCTCGGCGTCGTCGGCATGGGCCTGGCGTTCGGCCTGATCTCGGCCGGCCTGTTGTCGTCGGCCCGCCATCTCGGCCGGCCCGAACGTGCCTGGCGGGCATTCTCGCAATGGCGCAGTTCGTGGCTGTCACGCGAAGGCATTGCGTCGGTCGCGACCTTCGTGCCGGCGGGACTGTTCGCCATCGGCTGGGTGTTCCTCGGCCGCACAAACGGCTGGGTGGCCGTCGCCGGGCTGCTGGCTGCGGTCGGCGCGGTCGCCACCGTCTGCACCACCGGCATGATCTATGCATCGCTGAAGCCGATCGCCCAGTGGCACAGCCGCTTCACTCTGCCCGGCTATCTGATCTTTTCAGCGATGAGCGGCAGCGTGCTTCTCAACGCGCTGCTGCAGGGTTTCGCCCTCGGCTCGACCATCCTTCTGGCAGCTTGCGTGCTGCTGACGTTGCTCGGCTGGGGCTGGAAGCTGGCAACCTGGCGATACAATGACGGGCTGGAAATCCCGACCAACGCCAACACCGCGACCGGGCTTGCCGGCGGTACGGTGCGGTCGCTGGAATGGCCGCACACCGAGGAAAACTATCTGCTCAAGGAGATGGGCTTTCGCGTCGCGCGCAAGCACAAGGCGCGGCTGCGCCAGATCACGCAAGTGCTGGCCTTCGCCGCGCCCGTCTTGCTGCTGATTGCCGCGTTCGCCTTGCCATGGCCCTATGCGGCGGTGCTGTCGGCAATAGCAGCAATCGTCCAATTCGCCGGCATGCTGGTCGAACGCTGGCTGTTCTTCGCCGAAGCCAAGCACACCGTTACCCTCTACTACGGCAGGTAGACCAGCTCAGCCTGGCCGCAGCATCGCGTGGGAAATCGCGAAGATGCGCTCAGCGCCGAGCATATAGGCCATCAGCGTTTCGCGGCGGAACAGCCCGGCATAGGCGCGGTCGAGCACATTAAGCGAGCCGGTATAGGCGCCGAAGGCCGGCATGATCATGCGGCCGCCGTCACCGGCAAAGCAGCGCCGCCGCACCGAGCGGCCGCGCTGCACGATGCGGGCGCAAGGGTGCAGATGGCCGGCGACCTCGCCCTCCACCCTCACCGCCGAAGGCTCGTGCCGGAATACGAGAGAGCCTACGGCCAGCTCGCGCACCGTCTCGCCGGGCAGGTCGGCTGGCGCATCCGGGTCGTGATTGCCGGCGACCCAGAACCAGTCGCGGCCAGCCATCAGCCCTTCCAACCGTTCGCGAAAGCTCGAATGCATGCGCTCGGCGCCGCCGCCATCATGAAAGCTGTCGCCGAGGCTGATGACGATCGCCGGCTGATAATCGGCAATCACTGCCTGCAATCGGAGCAAAGTCGCGCCCGTATCGTAAGGCGGGATCAGCGCGCCGCGTCGTGCCAGGGACGAGCCCTTTTCCAGATGCAGGTCCGACACCGCCAGAAGCCGAAGCTCCGGGAAATAGAGCACGCCGCGCGGATCACAGACCGCGCGCTCATCAGCGATGCCGACCCGGTCGGCCTCCGCGAATGCCGATGCCCTCGCCGCGAAATTCATATCAAACCAAGCTCATTCCTGGACCCATGGCCTCCTCGACCAGATCCGCCGCCTCCATCAGCAGCGTCTCGTTGGCGCCGCCATTCACCGATTCCTTGCCGATCTCCAGCATGATCGGCACGGCCAACGGCGAAATCTGCTCAAGATGCTTATGCACGATTCGACCGCGGACACGCGAGAGCATCTCGGCAAGTCTGCTGACATCGAGCAGGCCGGCCGACGCATCCGTCCGCGTCGCCTGCAGCAGTATATGGTCCGGTTCGTGACTGCGCAGCACGTCGTAGATCAGGTCGGCCGACACCGTCACTTGCCGCCCGCTCTTCTCCTGCCCTGGGAAACGCTTCTCGATCAGTCCGGCGATTACAGCGCAGGTGCGGAAGGTGCGCTTCAGCATCCAGCTGTCGTTCAGCCAGGCTTCGAGATCGTCGCCCAGCATGTCTTCATCGAGCAGGGCAGTCAGAGAAGGCTTCTTTGCCTTGAAAAGCGAGGCCATGTCATCCAGCGCCCAGACGGCCAGCGAATAGTCGGTGGCGACAAAGCCGAGCGGCCGCGCGCCTGCCCGCTCCAGCCGCCGCGTCAGCAGCATGCCGAGCGTCTGGTGCGCGAGCCGGCCTTCGAACGGATAGGCGATCATGTAGTGCCGGTTGCCGCGCGGAAAGGTCTCGACCAGCAGGTCACCGCGCTTCGGCAGCACCGATTTTTCCTTCTGCAACCTCAGCCAGTCGGCGACCTGTTCGGGCAGCGCCTGCCAGCGATTGGAATCGGCCAGCATGCCGCGCACCTGGTCGGCGAGATAGGTCGACAGCGGGAACTTTCCGCCGGCATAGGACGGTACGATGATGCGGGCGCCGGCGCCATTGGAGACGATGCACTCGTTCTCACGAATGCCCTCGAAGCGCAGCACCTTGCCGCCGAACATGAAATTGTCGCCGGGGCGCAGCGTCTCGGCGAAATACTCCTCGATCTTGCCGAGCACCGGCCCGCCGCGGCCGGCAAGGCCACGCCCTTGCCTGACATAGCGCACATTCAGCTCCGGCATCTCGACGATGGTGCCGACATTCAGCCGGTACTGCTGGGCGATGCGCGGATGCGAGACGCGCCACAGCCCACCGCTTGTCTTTCGGATGCGAGCGTAGCGATCGTAACTCTTGAGCGCGTAGCCCCCGGTGGCGACGAAATCGATGACACGGTCGAAGGTTGCGCGCTCCAGCTCGGCATAGGGCGCGGCACCGCGCACCTCCTCGAATAAAAAGTCGGCGTCAAAGGGTGCCGCGCAGGCGCTGCCCAGCACGTGCTGCGACAGCACGTCGAGCCCGCCATTGACAAGCGGCGGCGTGTCCTGGGCGCCGAGATAGTTGGCGTCGAGCGCCGCCCGGCATTCCAGCACCTCGAAGCGGTTGGCCGGGATCAGGATCGCCTTGGACGGCTCGTCCATGCGGTGGTTGGCGCGGCCGATACGCTGCGCCAGCCGGCTCGCGCCCTTCGGCGCGCCGACATGCACGACCAGATCGACGTCGCCCCAGTCGATACCGAGATCAAGCGTAGAAGTGGCGACGATGGCGCGCAGTGCATTCTCGCCCATCGCCTTTTCGACCCGCCGGCGCTGACCGACATCGAGCGAGCCGTGATGCAGGGCGATCGGCAGCGAGTCCTCGTTTGCCCGCCACAGCTCCTGGAACAGCAGCTCTGCCTGGCTGCGTGTGTTGACGAACAGGAGCGTCGTGCGATGGCGCTGGATCGCCTCGTAGATTTCGGGAATGGCGTAGCGGGCCGAGTGTCCGGACCACGGCACGTGCTGTTCTGAATCGAGGATGGAGATGTCGGGCTTGGCGCCGCCGGCAACGGTGATCAGACCTGCCATCGCGCTGGGTGGATTCTGGCTTACCAGCCAACGGCGCAAGTCGTCGGGCTCGGCGACCGTTGCCGACAGGCCGATCGTCTGCAGGCCGGGTACGAAGCTGCGCAGCCGCGCCAGCCCGAGCGCCAGAAGATGCCCGCGTTTCGACGTCACCAGTGAATGCAGTTCATCGAGCACGACATAGTGCAGGTCCTCGAAGAAGCGCCTGGCGTCGGGCGCCGCAATCAGCAGCGCCAGCTGCTCGGGCGTGGTCAGGAGAATGTCGGGCGGCACCAGCTTTTGCCGCTGGCGCTTGTGCGCCGGCGTGTCGCCGGTGCGAGTCTCGATGGTAACCGACAGGCCGATTTCTTCCACCGGCCTGCCGAGATTGCGCTCGATATCGACGGCCAGCGCCTTCAGCGGCGAGATATAGAGCGTATGGATGCCGCGATGAGCCTGTCCCGGCCTTCTCCTTGGCCGGCCTGCCAGCTCGGTCAACGAGGGCAAGAATCCGGCCAGCGTCTTGCCGGCGCCGGTCGGCGCGATCAGCAAAACCGACTGCCCGGCCCGGGCCCTTGCCAGCAGCTCGATCTGATGGGCGCGCGGCGACCAACCTTTTTCCGCGAACCATTTGAGGAATGGCTCGGGCAAGTGCACGGCGGCATTCTGATCGGCAAGGCGCGGCTGCTCTGTCACCTGCCAGAGGTAGCGCGGCGGCGCGCAATCGCCAAGAAGAATCAGAACAAAAGGTGATCGAAGCGCCTGCCCCTCGCTTGAGAAGGGCCGCTGTGGCGCTACGGCCGGCGAAACCCTGTCGGGCCGCCATAGAGGTAGCCGATGCGGGCGACAGCGTCCTTGAACCCTTCACGCGAGACCAGCATGGTGTGGCCGTTCGCATGGATCATCGTTTCTGGGTCGGTCATGACAGCGACATGGCCTTTCCAGAACACCAGGTCGCCGCGCCGCAACCCGGCAAAGTCCGGACCCGGGTCGAGCGGCTCACCTATGGTCGCCGCCTGCATGTCGGAATCGCGCAGCACTTGCCTGCCGGCCATGTGCATCGCCAGTTGCACGAGGCCGGAGCAATCGATGCCGAAGCCGGTGGCGCCGCCCCACAGATAGGGCGTGCCGAGAAAAGCCTCCGCGACCGCGACATAGTCAGCGGCTGGTTCGTTCAACGGCCGCAAATGACCCGATATGAGCGCCTCGCCGGACGGCAGCAGCGCATAGTGCGTGCCGCGCGTTTCTGTCGCGCCCGCCACCGTCACCGCCGATCCCATCGACAGGTGCCCGCTCAGCGGAAGCCGCAAATCCGGTCCGGGATAGAGGAAAGTGCGCGGCACGGAGACGATATGGGTTGGCGCATGGTCCCGCGCGCTTAGCACGGTGTCGGCGACATAGCCGACATAGCCGTCGCGTTCGGCCTGGATCCAGGCCCAGCCCTCAGCGTCTTCGAAGACGAGGACATCGTCGCCGAACAGGGCTTGCGTGTTGACGCCGGCATCCGGCCGCGGCGCCTTGCGGATATCGGCCACTGCGGCTGAAACCCGCGCTGGCCGCCCGGCGACAAAGCGATCGGCGGCGACCTCGCCTTTCAGCCTGGCATCGGCGAGATCGGAACGGAAGGCGTGAAGGCGGGCATCCCTGGCGGTCAAATCGGCAACTCGTTCAGAAGGGCGTTTCGGTCAGATGGGCAATTCCTGGGCTCTGGCGATGATAACATCGCCGAAGCGCTCGACAAAGAGAGCACCTTCTACGGTTCGCTTGACCAGCACGTTGCGCTTGTCGAGTTCATCGCGATGGCGCGACACCAGCTTCATCGCGCCCATTGTGTCGAGCGCGCGGGTGATCACCGGCTTGGTGACATTGAGGCGGGCGGCGAGCCCGCGCACCGTGTGCGGCGGCGGATCGAGATAGATGGTGAACAGGATCGCTGTCTGGCGCATGGTGAGGTCCGGTGCGTCGTCGCGCACCTGAGACAGCATCACCTGCTGCCACAGTCGCAAGGCCTGGCTCGGGCGCATCGAAATCGACATCCGGCCAGCATGGCGGAAAATTGTTTCGGTTCCGTTTCAGTCTCGATACCTTCCTGTCGGACCGCTAGCGTCAAGCGTAGCGTTTCGAGATGACCCTTTCGAGCGCGCGGATGCCTTGCGCCTCGCCGCCGACGAGACCGTACGGACGATCGGACGGATTCCAGGCGAAGATGTCAAAATGCGCCCAAGCGGCGGCCCTCTCAACGAAGCGCTTCAGGAATAGCGCCGCAGTGATCGAGCCGGCGAAACCGTCTGACGTGACATTGTTGATGTCGGCGATCTTCGACGACAACTTTGCGTCATAGGGTTTCCACAGCGGCATGCGCCACAGAGGATCCTCGACTGCGACAGAGGCCGCCGTCAGGTCGGACGCCAGCGCTTCATCGCCGGTGTAGAAAGGCGGCAGATCGGGGCCGAGCGCGACGCGCGCAGCCCCGGTCAAGGTCGCCATGTCGATCAGCAGCTGCGGCTCGTCGTCGTCTGCCAGCGCCAAAGCGTCCGCCAGCACCAGCCGTCCCTCGGCGTCGGTGTTGCCGATCTCGACGGTGATGCCCTTGCGGCTCACCAGCACGTCGCCGGGCCGGAAGGCGTTGCCGGCGATCGAATTCTCGACCGCCGGGATCAGCACACGCAGCCGGACTTTCAGCCCGGCGGCCATGATCATCGAAGCGAGGCCCAATACGTTGGCCGCGCCACCCATGTCCTTCTTCATCAGGAGCATGCCCGAGGACGGCTTGATGTCGAGGCCACCGGTGTCGAAGCAGACGCCCTTGCCGACCAGCGTCACCTTCGGGGCGTTCTTCGGTCCCCATGTCATGTCGATCAGCCGCGGCGCACCGACGGAAGCGCGGCCGACGGCATGGATCATCGGAAAGTTGTACTTGAGCAGATCGTCGCCCTTGGTCACCGACACTTCGGCCTTGTACGTCCTGGCCAGCGTCCGCACCGCTTGCTCCAGCTGTTCAGGTCCCATGTCGCTGGTCGGCGTGTTGACCAGATCGCGCGTCAGGAAGACACCTTCGGCAGTTCGTCGAACACGCGCCGCATCGGCGCCGGACGGCAGCGAAAAACGCAGCGCCTTGCCGGGTTTTTTGCCGTAGCGGGTGAAGACATAGCCGCCGAGCGCCAGTGCGACGGCCACCAATTCCGGTTCGGCGGGTGCCGAGGCGAAATGCCAGTCGCCTTCGGGCAAGGCTCTCGCCAGCGCACCGATGGCAAGCGCGCCTTCGCCATCGCCCGTGCCGAACAGGGCGCCGGCAAGCGCGCCGTTTTCGTCGGGTACAATCAGCGTCCTGCCGGCCTCACCGGAAAAGCCGTTGGCCTTGGCCCAGGCGAGCGAGGACGAGGCAAGGCCCGCTGAATCCAGTCTATCCTTCGCCACCAGGTGAACCGGCAGCGTGGTCTTCAGTTTTCCCTCGATGAGTTCGACTGGCATTCGATGGCCTCCGGGTTCTGAGTCGGCGCTTTTTTAACTGTCCGTTAGGGTTAACAGAATATTTCTGCGGGAGGGAAGATGGCCATGCAATGGCCACGTACACGAATGGAGGCCCTGGTGCAGATGCCGACCAACCGCATGACGAACGCCACGGGGAAGCGGCTGATCACCACGGCGCTCATAATAGCGCTCGCTGCAAGCGTTGCAGGCTGCGGGACCAGCAAGTTGACAACCGGCTCGATCGGACGCACCAGCGGCAAACCCTTGGAAACCATGTCGACCGGCGAGTTGCACAAGGCGACGATCGCGCTCGGTCAGTCCTACGCCAAGAACCCCAACGACAAGCGGATCGCGACGAATTATGCCGCGGCACTGCAAATGGATGGAGACGCCGACCAATCGCTCGCCGTGATGCGCAAACTGGCGATCGCCCTGCCGAAGGACCGCGACGTCCTCGCCGCCTATGGCAAGGCACTGGCCGCCAATGGGCAGTTCGAGCCGGCGCTCGACGCGGTGCGCCGCGCGCAGACACCGGAATATCCCGACTGGAAGCTGGTGTCGGCGGAAGCGGCGATTCTCGACCAGCTTGGCCAGAGAGACGAGGCGCGCCAGAATTACCGCAAGGCGCTTGACCTCAAGCCGAACGAACCTTCGATCCTTTCAAATCTCGGCATGTCCTATGTGCTGGAAGGTGATCTGCGCACGGCCGAAACCTATATGCGCTCGGCCGCCCAGCAGCCGAACGCCGACAGCCGCGTCCGCCAGAACCTGGCGTTGGTCGTCGGCCTGCAGGGCCGCTTCGACGAGGCCGAGAAAATCGCCTCGCAGGAGCTCTCGCCCGACCAGGCGCAGGCGAACGTAGCTTACCTTCGCCAGATGCTCGCCCAGCAGAACGCCTGGAGCCAGCTCAAGGACCAGGACAAGGCAAAGCCTGCCACCAACTAACTACGCCGGCCTTGCTTCGAACCGGCCAGTTCCCTCAATTCATCACATGCCGGAAATACAAAGCCGCGGTGCATCAGCATCGCGGCTTTCGCATGTATTGTCGCCTTGGCTATTGGCTGCTCGATGTCGGCTGGTCGCCGAAGATGCCGCGCTGGCTCACCTGGATGCCGGCGGGGCCCAGGATGATGGCGAACAGCACCGGCAGGAAGAACAGAATCATTGGCACGGTGAGCTTCGGCGGCAAGGCCGCGGCCTTCTTCTCGGCAGCGTTCATGCGCATGTCGCGGCTTTCGCCGGCAAGCACGCGCAGCGCGTGCGCCACCGGCGTGCCGTAGCGCTCGGCCTGGACCAGCGCCTGCGACACCGACTTAACCGATTCCAGGCCGGTGCGGCTTGCAAGGTTTTCGTAAGCCTGCTTGCGTTCCTGCAAGTAGGAAAGCTCGGCATTGGTCAGGATGAACTCTTCGGCAAGTGCCACCGATTGCGTGCCGATCTCGTCCGCGACCTTGCGAAACGCCGCCTCCACCGACATGCCGGATTCGACGCAGATCAGCATCAGATCGAGCGCGTCCGGCCACGCCATCTGGATCGATTGCTTGCGCTTGGTGGCGCGGTTGTTGACATAGAGCACCGGCGCGTAAAAACCGGCATAGGCGACGACGATACACACGAACAATTTGATGAGAGGCGGCTGCTCCGGCAAACCCCCGAGCACGAACAGATACATCGCTGCCAGGGCAAAGCCGACAAAGGGCAGGACCAGACGGAAGAAAAGGAAACGCGTCAGCGGATTCTGCCCGCGAAAGCCAGCCACCTTGAGTTTCTGCAAGGTGCCTTCATCGGCCAAGGCGCGCCTCAGGTCCAGCCGATCGACAATATTGCGCATGCCTATCGACTGTTCCTCGCGCAGGCCCTTGCGGCGGCGATCGGCCTCGACGGCAAGCCGCGCACGCTGCTTGGCGCGCAATTCGTCGCGCTCCAGCGCCACGGATTTCATGCGCGCCTTGAGTTGGTTTCCGCCAAAAGCAGGCAGCAGCGTGAAGACGGTCGCAAATACCGCGATGCCGACCAGCAAGGCAATCAGGAACGCCGGGTCGGTAAGGGTCTTGACGACGTTCTCAGTCATACGCTCGAAATCCTAAACTTCGAAGTTCATCATCTTGCGCATCACCAGGATGCCGATCGACATCCAGGCCGCCGAGCAGCCGAGGATCAGATTGCCGACGCTGGTGGTGAACAGAGGCATGATGTAGTTCGGGCTTGTCAGGTAGACGAGAAAGGCGACAACGAACGGCAACGCGCCGATGATCACGGCGGACGCCTTCGCTTCCATGGACAGCGCCTGGACCTTGGCCTTCATTTTCTTGCGGTCGCGAAGCACGCGCGAAAGATTGCCCAGCGCCTCGGAAAGATTGCCGCCGGCCTGGGACTGGATCTGGATGACGATGCCGAAGAAGCTCGCTTCCGTGCACGGCATCGTTTCGGCCATACGCATGCTGGCGTCGGGGATCGACAGCCCCATCTGCTGCGAATCGACGATGCGGCGGAACTCGGTCTTGACCGGTTCAGGGGCTTCGTTGGCGATCAGGCGGACGGCGTCGTTCAGCGGCAGGCCGGATTTGACTGCACGCACGATGATGTCGAGCGCGTTCGGAAATTCGTTGAGGAACGCCTTCACCCGGCGGGCGCGGCAAAACGAGACGAACCAGCGTGGCAGGCCGAGGACGCCGACCAGCAGCGCACCGGGCAAGACATAAAGCGGCGCGCCGGTAAAATAGGCAAGAAACGTCAGGACGACGCCGCAAACCGCCGAGTAGAGATAGAAGCGCTCAAGCGACATCTTCATGCCCGCCTGGCGAATCTGGGCCTTCAGTGGCGGCTTTTTGACGACACTCTGGTTGGTTTTTTGCTTCTGTTCGAGGTCCTTCAGTGAATCCTGAACCGATTTGCGCCGCTTGGCCGCTTCCGCCACGCGATCGCGCGAGGCCTTGACGACGGCGCCATCCGTCTCGGCGGTCTTGATCGTTTCAAGCCGCCTGCCGACTTGCTTCTCGGTGCTGATCTGGTTGAACAGAAAAGCATAGGCCACCGCGCCGGCGCTGAAGCCGGCGAGCACGATGAATGCCAATACGGTGCCGTCAATCCCGAACATCGATCTTGGCCCCTACGCCTCCAAATGCATCAGTCAGCGCGTTTCTCCATCGCTTCGAGCGCGTTGGCGAGGCGCTGTTCCTCGCCATAGTAGCGGGCGCGGTCCCAGAAATGCGGGCGCCCAATACCTGTCGACACGTGCTCACCCAGCAGCCTGCCATTCACGTCCTCGCCCTTTATGTTGTAGAGGACGATGTCCTGCGTGATGATGACGTCGCCCTCCATTCCAATCACCTCGGTGATGTGGGTGATGCGCCGCGATCCGTCGCGCAGGCGTGCGGCCTGAATGATCACGTCCACGGAACCGACGACGATTTCACGGACGGTTTTCTGCGGAAGCGTAAAGCCGCCCATCGCGATCATCGATTCGATACGGTTCAGGCATTCGCGCGGGCTGTTCGAGTGGATCGTGCCCATCGAGCCGTCGTGACCGGTGTTCATCGCCTGCAGAAGATCGAACACCTCAGGTCCGCGCACTTCGCCGACGATGATGCGCTCGGGCCGCATGCGCAGGCAGTTCTTGACCAGGTCGCGCATGGTCACCTCGCCCTCACCCTCGAGGTTGGGCGGGCGGGTTTCCAGACGTACGACATGCGGCTGCTGCAGTTGCAGCTCGGCCGAGTCCTCACAGGTGATGACGCGCTCCTCGCGGTCGATGTAATTGGTCAGGCAGTTGAGCAGCGTGGTCTTGCCCGAACCGGTACCGCCCGAAATGACGATGTTGCAGCGGACGCGTCCAATGATCTTTAGAATCTCGGCGCCGTGCGGCGAAATGGCGCCGAACTTGACCAGCTGGTCGAGTGTCAGCTTGTCCTTCTTGAACTTGCGGATGGTGAGCGCGGTGCCGTCGATGGCGAGCGGCGGCGCGATGACGTTGACGCGGGAGCCATCGGGAAGGCGTGCGTCGCAGATCGGGCTCGATTCATCGACGCGGCGACCAACCTGGCTGACGATGCGCTGACAGATGTTGAGGAGCTGCTGATTGTCGCGGAAACGGATGCCGGTCTGCTCGACCTTGCCGTTGACCTCGATGTAGACGTTCTTGGAACCATTGACCATGATGTCGGCGATTTCGTCGCGGGCGAGCAATGGTTCCAGCGGCCCGTAACCCAGCACGTCATTGCAGATGTCCTCGAGCAGTTCTTCCTGCTCGGCGATCGACATCGCGAAATTCTTGATCGCGATGATGTCGTTGACGATGTCGCGGATTTCCTCGCGTGCGCTTTCGGGATCGAGCTTGGCGAGCTGCGACAGGTCGATCGTGTCAATGAGCGCGGAAAAAACCTGGCTCTTGGTATCGTAGTAGGTTTCGCTCTTTTGGCGCTGGACCTTTTTCGGCTCCGGCGCCAATGGCGGTGCCTCGACCGCACGGCGTGCAGGCGGCGCAGCAAACGCGCCAAGCGACGTCGGCGGTGCGGGCTTGGCAAGAACCGACGATTCTGCAGAGTTTGCCGCCGCCGGCGTGGCAGGCGCAGGTGCCGGCTGACGGAATTCCGGGGTGAACCGGCTGCCGTCGTCGCTGCCTCTTTTACCAAACATGATCGACTACCAATCCCGCTCCGAAAGCATCACTTCTTGCTGCGCGAGAGCTTGCCAAGGAGATTGCCGAGGCCCGCTTTCTTTCTTGCCTTGATTTCGCTGCGCCCGGTCAGCACATGCGCAATCTCGTTGATCGTGCCGACAACCGGGTTCTTGGCATCCATTTCGCCGAGCATGCGCCCGTTGTTGGCGGCGTTTCCGAACAGCAGCGGCTCGAAGGGAATAACCGACATCGGCGACAGGCCGAGCGAGTCGGCGAAGTCGGATGACGCAATCTCCGGACGCTTTGGCACGCCGGCCTGATTGATGATCAGCTTCGGCGGTGGATCGTTCGGGCGAAGCCGCTTGAACATGTCGACCAGATTCTTGGTGTTGCGCAGATTGGCCAGTTCCGGCGTCGCCGTGATCACAATCTCGTCGGCCTTGACCAGTATGCTCTTGGTCCAGCCTGTCCAGACGTGCGGAACATCGAGCACCAGAAGCGGCACGCTGCGCTGCGCCGTGTCGATAAGCTGCGTGAAAGCGTCGGGATCGAAATCGTAGACCCGCTCGAGCGTTGAAGGCGCTGCAAGCAGCGACAGATGCTGGGCGCACTGGGCAAGCAGCCGATCGAGATAGACCTCGTCGATGCGCTCCGGTGAGAAAACCGCTTCGGCAATGCCTTGCGCCGGATCCTGATCGAAATTGATGTTGGCCGTTCCGAAAGCCAGGTCCAGATCGGCGACAACCACTTCGGACTTGAACAGCGACGACATCGCCCAAGCCACATTGTGGGCAATGGTCGAGGAGCCGACGCCACCCTTGGCGCCGATGAAGGCAATCGAGCGGCCGATCGGCTCGGCTTCCGGATCAACGAAAATCGACGATATCACGCTGACGATATCGGCCATCGACACCGGCGCGATTACATATTCGGAAATGCCGGAGCGGATGAGCTCGCGATAAAGCCCGACATCATTGTAGTGGCCGATGACCACGACCTTCGAGGTCGGATCGCAATATTCGGAGAGCTGCGTGAGCTGCTCCAGCAATTGCGTCGGCTCGCTGCGCGATTCCAGCAGGATCAGGTTCGGCGTCGGCGCCGATTGATAGAATTCGATGGCGGTGGCGACGCCGCCCATATGAACCTTCAGATGGGCCTTCGCCATGCGACGATCTTCGCCGGCGCGCTCGACAGGATTGGCAACGCCATCGGTCTCGCAAAATGCCTGAATCGAGATGCGCGGAATCGGCCGCAACGCCTGCATGGCGGCGATATCCTGCTGCGAGATTTCGCCGCCATCTATCCCTGTGTCGTAGGCAAGATTGCTCATCGTCATTTCTTTCCGTGACTTGTGCGGCTCGAGCTCAATAATCAACTTCCGAATTGCCGAGGAATTCGTCCGAAATGCTTCTGTTTTGATACACGTCGATCACATTCTCCCGATTTTTCGGTTCGATATCGGAAGGCTTGCGCGGCCCGAGCAGATCGGTCGGATTGGCCATCTGGGCGGCAAGATTGTTCTGATACGAACAGCCGAAATCGGCATAGTGCTTGTTTTCCGAGGTCTGCAGCAGGTCTTCGGGCCAGCGCCCGCATCTGTCGGTCTGCGCCTTCACCGAGACATAGGCGACGCGGATCGGCGCGGACGCTTCGGCCGAAACCGACTGGTAGGTGGTGATGACGATCCGGTTCCGGCTGATGCCGCTGGCAATCGCAAGTCTGGCGAAATCGCGACCGGCCGCGGTCGCGGCGATCTCGTTGGCCGAACCGCTCGGGATCGAGATCGTCAGGGTCGGAGCGGCGCTCTTGTCGTATCCATCCAGGAAGCCCACAAGTGTGTCGCGCTGAGAGCCGGTCATACCGTAATCGCCGGCGCCGACCGGAAGGTCGATCTTCAGGTTCTTCTCAGCAATCACGATCGGATGGGTGGTGCGATAATCGTCCGGAACAGCGCCGACCGTGATGCTGTCCCGGTTGGCGCAGCCCGCCAGCAATGCCGCGACCGCAACCGCGAGGACCGGAAGGACCGGCCGATAGATCCGCGAACGGCCGGACCGCACCGCTGCGGTGATCATCCTTGCCTTCGACGCTGACTGAGACATGTCCGCTTCCCCGCTTACTTGTAGATGAAGCCGACAACGCCGTGGTAACGGCCGTTGGGCTTGTCGGTCTGCATGGTGCCGTAGACGCGATTGACACGGCCAAGGAACATGCCGGCGCCATCGCTGGCGGCGTTGAAATTGTCATCCGGCTTGGCAAGAGCGTTGCGCGTCACCGGCTTCACCAGGTAAGGCGTGATGATGATGACCAGCTCGGTCTCGTTGCGGACGAAGTCCCGGCTGCGGAACAGCGTGCCAAGCACTGGGATCTTGGTCAGCCCGGGCAGCCCGGCGACCGCCTGCCGGATGTCGTCCCGAACCAGGCCGGCGATCATCATCGAACCGCCGGAAGGCAGTTCAACGGTCGTGTCTGCCAGTCGCTTTCGGATCGACAGCAAAGTGGTGCCGGGCAAGTCACCGGCCGCTTCGAGCACTGTGGCGCCTTCCGTCGTAGGCTCCGAAACCGACGTCCTCACCTTAAGGCTGATGCGGCCCGCCGAGAGCACGACAGGCTGGAATTCAAGGCCAATTCCATATTCGAGCTTTTCATTGTTGTAAGTAACCTGGCCCGTTATATTGTCCTCTGAAACGTTACTCGTTCGGCTTGTGATGAGATTGAATTCGCCGCCGACTTTGAATGTCGCTTTTTCGCCCGAAACCGCGGTCAGCGTCGGCTCGGCGAGTGTCTTCATGACGCCGCTCTGCTCCATGGCATTGATATACGCCTGAAGTCCGTTTCCGAGCGCATCACCCAACTGTAAGTTGGAGTACTGCGAAATCGGTTTGCCCAGGCCATAAGGAGGAGAACTCATCGCGCCGAAGGAGAAGCCGTTGCTGCTGCCGTTGCCGATCAGGTTGACGCCGAGCTGCTTCATCACCGAGCGGCTGACTTCCGCGACCGTCACCTTGAGCGTCACCTGGTCGTCGCCGATGATCTGCAGCAGGTTGACGATCTGGCTGACGCGACGCTCGGAATCCGGGTTGTCGATGTCGACACCGGCTTCGGCCGAGCCGCCGGAGGCGGTCTGCGAATACTGTCCGGTGGTCGCTTCACCGCCGGACACGAAGATGGTGGCCAGATCGACCGCGCGCTTGGCATCCAGGGGAGTGTCCACGGTTCCGGTCAGGACGACGTTGTCGTTCAGCAATTCGACCGTGATGGCTGATGATGGGATGAAGCGTCTGATATAGTCTTCCAGTCCAGCAACGTCGCGCTCGACCGCCAGATCCAGGCTGACGATCTGTTCGCCATTGGGGCCGAAGACGAAGATGTTGGTGTCGCCCACCGCCTTTCCGAACAGATAGATGCGCCTGGCGGTGCGGGTCACCGCATCGGCGACCGCCGGGTTGGCGACGAGAATATCATAGGCATCGCTAGGCAGGTCGATGACCACCGATTTGTTAAGACCGAGCTTGACGCGCTGGGTGGCGGTCGAAGCCGACACCTCGGCGTTCCTGCCTGCCGCATTCGCCTCGAGGAGGCCATGTGCATTCGATCCAAGCAGGAACAGGCCGATTGCCGCAGCCAGTGTGACCGGCAGTCCAGCGTTTAGCCTCATTGCCTTGCTCCCACTTCGGAAACTTCGCCCGACTTGATCAATCGCACCGTGCCGCGCCGGCCATTGCCGGAAACGAGATAGTCGGCCTCGCCCAGATTCTTCTCCTGGGTGTCGGTGATCGACCGCAGCGCCAATGTCAGGCGATCCGCCATCTGCTGGGCGACGGTGATGATTTCCGCCTGCTGCGGTGTCAGTTCCAGGGTGGCGGTCTGGCCGACCCTGGTGCGCTTGCCTTCCTCGTCCTCCTGGATGGTCTGGTCGATTGCCAGGACGCGAATGTTCTTGAGGATGGTCTCGGTCGTAAAGCCGCTGCCGCCGCCTGCCGCATCGGCTCTGCGGGTCATGATGACGTCGACGAAATCGTTGGGAAGTATGAAGCCGCCGGCCGAAGTGTCGGCCGATACGGCTGTGGCGACGGCCCGCATGCCGGAGGGCAGGATCGACGACATGAAGCTCTGTCCCTCGCCGATCAACTTGGAGCGCCGCAGCGGCTCACCGGCATACATCGCCACACGGGCGATGCCGCCTTTCAGCTTCTCCAACGCATCGGGCTCCGCGGCGCGGGTGATGAAATTCGCGTTGACGCCGTCGGCCGGCCAGGACTGCCAGCTGATGTTGTTGTCGAGCGGACTGCCCATCGGAACGTCGCCGGACAGGACCAGCACGTCCTGCAGCGCGATTGCCGGCGCCTCGGGGCCGGAATCGACGATTTGAGGTGGCGGCGCCGTGGCCATGTTTTTTGCGACATATCCTGCGCCACCTGCCGCGGCCACCGCCACGCCCAGAATGATCAGTCGGGATGCTGGCATCTGTCCGAACCTTGTCTTGGCAAATCCACGTAGCCAAGCCGGACCTTGCATCGGCAATCGTCAAAACAAGGTTAATTTAATACTTACGATCGTGATTAATTTAAGGTTTACACAAATTTGAGGCATCCGGTCCGGCCCGCAAAAAGGCGGCCGAGCCGCCTGCTCAAACGCCAAATCGAAGAAGGGAAGGCTGGCCTGACGAGGGAAGGATGGTGGCGAGAATTAAGCCGCCAGCCTTGCCAGCGCCCACGCCATCAACGGCGAGTTCGGAAAGGTGAGCAGCCCGCCAATGCCAAGCGCGATGCCATAGGGAACGCCGGTCGTCTCGTCGGCGAAGTGGCGTAGAAACGGATTGTGGCTTGTGACGGCCGCAAGCGGCGATTTCCGATAGACGAGGATGGCGAGCGTCAGCAGGCCACCAATGAATGTCGAAACCACGAGATATTCGACGAGATGGATGTTCAGCCCCATCCAGACGGCGCTGGCGGCCAGCAGCTTGGCGTCGCCGCCTCCCATGCCGCCGAGCGCGAACAGCCCGAAGGTTACGGCGAGAACCAGGCCGCCGGCGGCGAAATGCCAGCCATAGGTTGCCCAGTCCATGCCCGTCAGCGGCGCGACCAGGGCGAAGACGGCCACAAGCAGCACCGGCACGCGATTGGCGATCGTCATCGACAGCATGTCGGAGATCGCGGCAAAGAGCATGCAGAACGGAAAGACGACGAAGATCAGGGCTTCAAGCATCGGCGCGGGCCTATGGTCAACTATGCCTAGCCCAGCTTAGACATGTTCGATTAACGATTGATGAGGTTGCGAGCTGAAAAACTGCCGGTACGACGAAACAGGGCCGCCAGTGAGGCGGCCCTGTTCTGGAAAACGACCGGACTTCGTGATCTGTTACGAATTGTTGATCGAAGTGGCGATCCCGTTGAACTTCGCGTTCAGCGCGTCGCCCAGCGAGCCGGCGCCGACCATGATGGCGAGCGCGATGAGAGCGGCGATCAGACCGTATTCGATAGCGGTCGCGCCGGATTCGTCCTTCACAAAACGTGCAATGAGATTAGACATTCGAGAGCTCCTACTCCAGGTGTTACAGCAATTCCGTCAACTTCTCTTGGCGGCTGATCGGATGCTGCCAATCTATGGAGAAGCTCTTTCGATCGGCTTAATAAACAGCCTTACCGATTCCTTTCCGGCTTCGATGACATGGCGTGGTTAACCGTAAACTAAGTGACGCCTAATGGACCCGACCGGCACGTCAAAGGGCGCGAAAGCCGCAATTCACCGATTGGGAAAGGGGCGATCCGCTTCAGGCGATCACGATGCCAATCCCGACATCATCACGCCTCCCCATCCGCTTAACCGTTGGTTCACCAATCTCGTTCATGTTCCGTTGAGCAGTTTGCCGCCGTGGAGCACTTCAATGACCGGGCCGAGATCGTCCTTTCCGATTGTCGCGCTTCTTGCCGCCACGGCCTTTGTCGTGCCGGCCAAGGCTGGTGCCGGCATCGAAGTCACGATGAACCAGGCGAAGATCGTCAAACTGTCGCGCGCCGCCGATACGATCGTCGTCGGCAACCCGGCGATCGCCGACGCCGCCGTGCAGGATGCTTCGACGATCGTGCTGACGGGCAAGGGCTTCGGCGTCACCAACCTCGTTGTCCTAGATCAAGAGGGCCGTCCGATCGTCGACGAGCAGATCACCGTGGTGCGACAGGACGCGTCGTCGGTGCGCATCTATCGGCGTGCCGAAATACAGACCATGTCCTGCACGCCGTATTGCGAGAGCTCGTATAAAAGCGATGCGGAGAAGGCCTCGGAAGCCGAGATGAGCGCCGGCCGGTAGCGACCTGACCGTCTCGTCTCGCTGAAATGCCGCTTCGGTTGTCGGCCCGTTAAAACCTTTCCCTCGAATTTAACGATCATCCAAACCGCACCTCAATGGGTTTGCGCTAATGCTCCCTCCGACACCCCTTCAGGATCGGCAGGCCCGGGACATGAGCAAAGCAGGACCAGCAGGCTTTTCAGCGCGCTTCCTTGGCGACCGGCGCGGCAGCACGGCTTTGGAATTCGCGATGCTTGCGGTGCCATTTGCGCTCCTCGTCTTTGCCATACTGGAGAGCTGCATTTCATTTGCCGGGCAAGAGGTGATGGCCAATATCGCCGACGATGTCGCGCGCCAGCTACGGACGGGCCAGATAAGGCAGGCCAATGTAACGGAGGCCACGCTGAAGACCATGATCTGCAGCCGGCTGGAAATCATGGTCGCCAAGGACTGCCCCGGATTGCTGGTGGATCTGCGCGAATATCCGACCTTCGCCGATGCGGCCTCCGCACGCTTCAAGATCCAAGACGGTGAGATCGTGCTGACGCAAGGCACGAGTGCGAAGACCTTCTCGGTGGCCCCGGGCTTGGCTGAATCGATAAACATGCTGCGGGTTTTTTACAAATGGCCCGTCGTGACCGATTTCATGGCCAAGTCGATGGCCAATCTGAAAGACGGCAACACGCTGCATTTCGCATCGGTGACCTGGCAGAACGAGCCGTTCGACAACTGAAAACGCACCGTCGCGTGGGTGAAAAAGGACGAGGGCATGGGGCGTGCGGAGGCACATAAGGGGATCGCTGGAATCTGTACGAAAGCCATCCGGTTCTGCTGCGATCGCCGCGGTGTCGCGGCGGTTGAGTTTGCCTTCATCGTGCCCGTCCTGCTGATCATGTACTTCATGACCATGGAAGCCTCGCAAGCCATCGAAACCAGCAAGAAGGTCAGTCGCATCGGCAGCATGGTGGCGGATCTCGTTACCCAGCAGCAGACCATCACGGCAGCCGATCTCGATGCGATCATGCAGATCGGCAACTCCACCCTTCAGCCGTACAACCGATCGACCCCGGAAATCATCATCACCGCAATCCAGGTCACGGACGAAGCGACGCCGAAGGTGGTGGTCGTTTGGTCACGCAAGATGGTCGGTGGCGCCTTCAGCGCCGCCGCCGCCAAGAACTCCATCACCACGGTTGCACCGACGCTCGAGATCAAGGGCACCTTTCTCATTCGCGTCGAAAGCAATCTCGCATACCAGCCGATCATTACCTGGTCGGCGGACAGTGAGAAACGGCTTGGATTGAGTTCGGCTTTCGACTCGATATCGATGGGCGAAACCTATTATCTCAGGCCCCGCAGAAGCCCAACGATTCCCTGCAGCAC
The DNA here is from genome assembly GCF_055811615.1 of Mesorhizobium sp. WSM4807. Taxonomy (NCBI): domain Bacteria; kingdom Pseudomonadati; phylum Pseudomonadota; class Alphaproteobacteria; order Hyphomicrobiales; family Phyllobacteriaceae; genus Mesorhizobium; species Mesorhizobium sp. WSM4807. The sequence goes on along the minus strand of NZ_JBVVQY010000001.1, from coordinate 465,376 downwards.
CTGCTGAAACGACCGCGCCCGATTCCGATCGCCTGCTATCGGCCGTTACCTGACGCCAGGCGCACGATGGCTGCAGCCATCGTGGCTCTGCTGGGTGCGGCCTGGTCGAACCCACTACGCGCCGAAGGGCGGGGATGACATCGGCACGGTTCGTGGCCACATCTCAACTATCGCGCCAAGCCGTCTGCTTCCGAATTGCCAATGGCGGCGCGGGCCCCTATGTCTGGGCGGACAGACAAACGATAATAATGAACCCCTGCAATGGCGCGCGCCTTTCTTTTTGTTCTCGATTCCTTCGGCATCGGCGGCGCGGCTGACGCCGGGCGCTATGGCGACGCCGGTTCCAACACGTTCGGACACATCGCCAGAGCCTGCGCGGAGGGCCGGGCGGATCGCGAGGGGCTGCGCAAAGGCCCGCTTTTGGTACCCAACATGCTCTCGCTCGGCCTGGGTCACGCGGCGAAAACAGCGACGGGATTCAGCATCGACATCGGCAGCAAGGTCCAGCTCGCCTCCGCCTTCCATGGCGCGGCGCAGGAGATTTCGAGCGGCAAGGACACGCCATCGGGCCATTGGGAAATCGCCGCCTTGCCGGTCCGCTTCGACTGGGGCTATTTCCCGGACACGGTTCCCGCCTTTCCAGCCGATCTGACCGAAGCGATCATCCGCGAAGGAGAGGTGCCGGGCATTCTCGGCAATTGCCATGCCCCGGGCACCGAGATCATCGAGCGTTTCGGCGAGAAGCATATCCGCACCGGCAAGCCGATCTGCTACACTTCGGTCGACTCCGTCCTGCAGATCGCCGCGCATGAAGTTCACTTCGGCCTGGAACGGCTCTACGAATTCTGCAAGGTGGTGCGCAGGCTGGTCGATCCGCTGAACATCGGACGGGTGATCGCGCGGCCTTTCATTGGCGAAACCGCCGCCAGCTTTGAACGGACGCACAACCGCCGGGACTATTCGGTGCCGCCGCCCGAACCGACCCTGCTCGACCGGCTGACGGCGCGCGGCAGCCGGGTCATCGCGGTCGGCAAGATCGGCGACATCTTCGCCCATCGCGGCATATCGGAAGTGCGCAAGGCCGCCGGCAACATGGCGATGTTCGACAAGGCGCTCGGCGCGATGGATGACGCGGGCGACGGCGATCTCGTCTTCGCCAATTTCGTCGATTTCGACACAGAGTTCGGCCATCGGCGCGACGTTGCCGGCTACGCCGCCGCGCTCGAGGCCTTCGACCGGCGGCTGCCGGAGGCGCTTGCACGGCTAAGGCACGGCGACCTTCTCATCCTCACGGCCGACCATGGCAACGATCCGACCTGGCAGGGCACCGATCATACACGCGAACGCATTCCGGTGATCGGCACGGGACCAGGTTTTGGCGGCGACATTGGGCTCAGAACGACCTTCGCCGACATCGGTGAAACCGTCGCCGAGCATCTTGGGCTGGCACGCGGCCGTCACGGCACCTCCTTCTATACAACGATAGGCGGCCATGCCTGAGTTGCCTGAGGTCGAAACGGTGCGGCGGGGCCTGCAGCCGGTTCTGGAAGGCGCCCGCATCGCCCGCGTCGAGGCACGCCGGCCCGACCTGCGCTTTCCGTTTCCCGAAAAATTCTTGGAGAGGCTGACCGGCAAGACGATTACGGCGCTCGGCCGCCGGGCCAAATACCTGACGATGCATCTCGAAGGCGGTCCGGTGCTGATCTGCCATCTCGGCATGTCGGGTTCGTTCCGCATTGAAACGTCCGATGACGGCGAAATGCCCGATAGCCGCAAAATGTTGGGCGCGTTTTATCTCGAGCGCTCGAAAAGTGCGGTGCACGACCATGTCGTCTTCCATATCGTCTCTCCCGAAGGCGCCCGGTCCCGCGTGACCTTCAACGATCCGCGCCGTTTCGGCTTCATGCTGTTTTCCGAAGGGGCGCCCGACACGCATCCGATGCTGGCGGGGCTGGGCGTCGAGCCGACAGGCAATGCTTTGGACGGCGAGCTGCTCGCCTCGCTGCTGAAAGGCCGGAAGTCGCCGCTGAAGGCAGCACTTCTCGATCAGCGGTTGATCGCCGGGCTCGGCAATATCTATGTGTCGGAGGCCCTGTGGCGCGCCGGTCTGTCGCCGTTGCGCGAGGCAGGCACCATCGCAAAGCCTGGAAAGAGGGCCAAACAGCAGCGCGACGCCCTTGCCGAAGCAATCCGCGCGGTGATTGCCGATGCGATCGCCGCCGGCGGATCGTCGCTGCGCGACTATGTGCAGACCGACGGGTCTTTGGGCTATTTCCAGCATTCGTTCGCGGTCTATGATCGCGAGGGCGAACCCTGCTCCAAGCACGGCTGCGGCGGCCACATAGAGCGCATCGTGCAAAGCGGGCGTTCCACCTTCTACTGCCGGACTTGTCAGTTGTGAGCTAGGTGCCGGGTGTGACCTAGATGCCGAGCTGGACGCCAGATGTAAGCCAGATGACCGAGTGAGGAGATACAGTCATGGCCCATGAAACGATTATCGTCGAAATCCGCGGCAAGGTCGGGCTGATCACGCTGAACCGGCCGAAGGCGCTCAATGCGCTGAACTCACAGGTCCTGACGGAAGTGGTCGCGGCCGTGAACGGCTTTTGCGCGAATGCCGACATCGGCGCGATGGTCATCACTGGCTCCGAAAAAGCCTTCGCGGCAGGTGCGGACATCAAGGAAATGCAGGCGATCTCCTTTGTCGACGCCTATGTGCAGGATTTCTTTGTCGGCTGGGAAGAGTTCACCCGGGCGCGCAAGCCTGTTATCGCGGCGGTGGCCGGCTATGCACTTGGCGGCGGCTGCGAACTGGCGATGATGTGCGATTTCATCATCGCCGCCGACAACGCCAAATTCGGCCAACCCGAGATCACGCTCGGCGTCATGCCGGGCATGGGCGGATCACAGCGCCTCACCCGCTTCGTCGGCAAATCGAAGGCGATGGACATGTGCCTGACCGGACGGATGATGGATGCGGCGGAAGCCGAGCGTTGCGGCCTGGTGTCACGTGTCGTGCCCGCCGTCGAGCTGCTCGAGGAGGCGTTGAAGGCGGCAGCCAAGATAGCCGATTTTTCGCTGCCGTCGGTGATGATGGCGAAAGAGGCCGTCAACCGCGCCTATGAAACGACACTGGCCGAAGGGCTGCGGTTCGAGCGCCGGCTGTTTCACTCGCTGTTTGCCCTCGATGACCAGAAGGAAGGCATGGCGGCCTTTGCCGAGAAGCGGAAGCCAAATTTCACGAACCGATAGATCGTGACGACAGCGGCCAGAAGCGAGCGACAGCAGCGGCCAAAAAGAAGGCGAAGCAGCGTTGACGCGCCGGAAAAGCTGAACTATAAGCCGCACCAACCGAGGCGGCCCTGTGGCTGCCCGTTTGTTTTTGCGCCCTGCGACATCCCGCATGCGCCCACCAGATCAGAAGAGAGGCATCATGGCCAATACCTCCTCGGCCAAAAAGGCAACGCGCAAGATCGCCCGTCGCACGGCGATTAACAAGAACCGCCGCTCGCGCGTGCGGACCTACATCCGCCAGGTCGAAGAGGCGCTCGCCTCGGGCGACAAGGCTGCCGCGCAGGCTGCTTTCAAGGTGGCGGAACCGGAATTGATGCGCGCCGCGACCAAGGGCGTGGTGCACAAGAATACGGCATCGCGCAAGGTGTCGCGCCTGGCCCAGCGACTCAAGGTGCTGTCGGCCTAATATACCTTTACTGATCTTGCCTTCTTCAAGCCCGGCCGCTCGTGCCGGGTTTTTCGTTTGCCGGCAAGTACTTAAAAAGAAATCTCCCAAACAGACACTCCGCACGATTTCAATGTTCGAAATGCTTTGCCGGCATATGCATGCCTGCTGATAGGCGCAGCCGCTGAAAGCGTTCACGGCAAAAATATCAGCTGTCAAAAATAAGCTTTATTTTTCAATAAGTTATTGACGGTCATCCACAGCTTGTTCACATCTGGCGCGAGGGACGGGGAACATTTGCCTGTCAAGAAAATTATTTCAGAAAATTTCGCGCGAGGCGGCCTTTTTCATATTCGCCGGAAAAGGGTTTGAATCACAATGGCTTTGTCAAAACATGCCAGTGCAACGCAGGCTCCGAACCCCTCTGCGCTAACCACATTCCTTAAAAATCCGTTAGTCGTGGCCTTGCCCTATCCACAGCGATTTCGTTAATGTCGGTCTATCGAGAGGGACGGGCCGTTGGCCCTTAACCCAGCCTGAATCGGCCAGCAAAAATGGCAGAATTCGTGACGTGGATCATTTCCGCGTACGGGCTTGGTTTGTCTTTTCGATACGGTAGGGGATTGGCGTAATTGTACATGGCAGATCAATAACGCGCCGGCGTTTTCGCCGGACGGAATTGTATTGCCCTGACATGACCAAAGCGGGCTGGCTCTGATGAGGCGGCGCCGGTTCCCTGACAATGAGGCGACATCATCTGCCGGCGGCGGCGATGGTGTCGCAGCAAGGACACGGTCGCCGGAAACATGGATGCAGGAGGCGCATTCCCGGCGGAAAAAGGTACAAAAGGACAAGGAACTCGATCATGCAGAGCGGCATCGAAAGGGAGCTTACGGGCGACCTCCCATTCCCTGGAACCTTAACCGAAGGGGACGATATGTCGGCTTCCATCGACGCGGAACAAAAGTTCGACCGGGTCAAGGCCCAGTTGAAGGCGCGTCTGGGAACCGAAGTCTATTCGAGCTGGTTCGGACGCATGAAGGTCGCCGAGGCGTCCCGGGGCATTGTCCGCATCTCGGTTCCCACCGCCTTCCTGCGCTCGTGGATCAACGGCCACTATCTCGACCTTATCGCCGAGTTGTGGAAACACGAGGATCCTGAAATCCTCAAGATCGAGATCGTGGTGCGCACCGCTACCCGCCCGGGGCGCAACGGCGTCGAGCCCGAAGTGGCCCCGGCGCGCAAGATGACCAGGCAAGCGCAAACGGCGCTGGCCGCGGGAACAGCAAGCCCCGGCAGGCTGGAGCGGGTACCGGCACCTCGCCCGGGAACGCCTGCAGAGACCGAGTTCCGGCACAATGTGCTCGGTTCGCCGCTAGACCCGCGCTACACGTTCGGCTCCTTCATCGAGGGACCGTCAAACCGGGTGGCCTTCGCCGCCGCCAAAGCGGTGGCGGAATCGCAGTCGAGCGCGGTGCGCTTCAATCCGCTGTTTCTTCACGCGACGGTGGGACTGGGCAAGACTCACCTGCTGCAGGCGATCGCGGCGGAATCGCTGAAGCAGAATCCGAAGTCGCGTGTAGTCTATCTCACCGCCGAATATTTCATGTGGCGGTTTGCCACCGCGATCCGCGACAACAACGCACTGACGCTGAAGGAACAGCTGCGCGACATCGATCTTCTCATCATCGACGACATGCAGTTCCTGCAAGGCAAGTCGATCCAGCATGAATTCTGCCATCTGATCAACATGCTGCTCGACAGCGCCAAGCAGGTGGTGGTCGCAGCCGACCGGCCGCCGTCGGAACTGGAATCGCTGGAGCCTCGCGTCCGCTCGCGCCTCAACGGCGGCGTCGCGCTCGAAATGTCGGCGCCGGATTTCGCCATGCGGATCGGCATGCTCAAGCTGCGCCTTGCCACCGCCAAGGCCGATGATGCGTCGCTCGACATCTCGGAGGAGATCCTCAACCATGTCGCTCGCACGGTGACCGGCAGCGGGCGCGAACTCGAAGGTGCGTTCAACCAACTCCTGTTCCGCCAGTCGTTTGAACCGCAGATCACAATCGACCGCATCGACGAGATCCTCGGCCACATCTATCGTTCGGGCGAGCCGAAGCGGGTGCGCATCGAGGACATCCAGCGCATCGTCGCGCGCCACTACAATGTGTCGAAGACCGAACTTCTGTCTAACCGTCGCACGCGCACGATCGTCAAGCCGCGGCAGGTCGCAATGTACCTGTCGAAAGTGATGACACCGCGCTCCTTGCCGGAGATCGGACGGCGTTTCGGTGGCCGCGATCACACGACGGTGCTGCATGCCGTGCGCAAGATCGAGGATCTTTCAGGCGTCGACAACACGCTGGCGCAGGAGCTCGAATTGCTGAGAAGACTCATCAACGATCAGGCCTGACCGGCCCGAAAAACAAAAGCGCGTCGCATTTTGGATGGCTGCGACGCGCTTGAAATCTTTGTTTTTTATGCATGTCGTTGCCCCACAACCGCTGCGCACTTTTGGGCGACAAGCATTGCCTTGCGGACTTCGCCAGTTTTATCCCCAGAAAGCCCGCGTAACCGGCCCGAACCGGTAGCACGGGCTTGCGCTTACGGGTTTTTTCCTGTCAGTTTGTGCAGATTCTGAGCCTGTTCAGAGCTTTCGCGGGTTGCCGCTTGCCGGAGACCCGCTCATTCATTCAAGCGAGCCTGTTTCGTCATGCGTGTTATCCTGGAACGGTCAAATCTCCTGAAGTCGCTCAACCACGTTCATCGCGTGGTCGAGCGGCGCAACACCATACCGATCCTTTCGAACGTGCTGCTGAGCGCCGAAGGCGCCACCCTCGAAATGAAGGCTACCGACCTCGATCTGGAGGTGACCGAAGCCACGCACGCCAAGGTTGAGCGCGGCGGGGCGACGACGGTTCCGGCGCATCTGCTCTACGACATCGTGCGCAAGCTCGCCGACGGCGCGGAGGTCATGCTGAAGACCGACGAGGACGGCAACGCCATGACGGTGACCTCGGGCCGCTCAAGCTTCCGTCTCCAGTGCCTGCCGCAATCCGATTTCCCGGAGCTTTCGGCCGGATCGTTCTCGCATATCTTCCGGCTCGATTCGGTCGCGCTCAAGGGCCTGATCGAGAAGACCCAATTCGCCATCTCCACCGAAGAGACGCGCTACTACCTGAACGGCATCTATCTGCACACGCATGACGCCGACGGCAAGCTGAAGCTGCGCTCGGTAGCGACCGACGGCCATCGGCTGGCGCGCGCCGAGATCGACGCGCCGGCAGGATCCGAAGGCATGCCGGGCATCATCATTCCGCGCAAGACGGTCAGCGAACTGCAGAAGCTTGTCGACGACCCGGACGTCGCCGTGACCACCGAATTGTCCGACACCAAGATCCGTTTCACCATCGGCAGTGTCGTTTTGACCTCGAAGCTGATCGACGGCACCTTCCCGGACTATCAGCGGGTCATCCCCACCGGCAACGACAAGAAGCTGATCATCGACCGCCAGAGTTTCGCCGCCGCCGTCGACCGCGTCTCGACCATTTCGTCCGAACGCGGCCGGGCGGTGAAGCTTTCGATTGGAGAAGGCCAGGTCACGCTTGCGGTCAACAATCCGGATTCGGGCAGCGCCACCGAGGAACTCGCCGCAGATTATTCGTCCGATGCGATCGAAATCGGCTTCAACGCCAGATATCTGCTCGACGTCGCCGCCCAGTTGACCGGCACTGAGGCAAAATTCATGCTGGCGGACGCCGGTTCGCCAACGCTGATCCACGACATGGCCGACGAAACCACGCTCTACGTGCTGATGCCGATGCGGGTATAGGCCGGAACGAGGCCATCTTGCTGTCATGACCGGAGTTGCGAAGCAGCCTGAGCACGATCAGCAGACTCATATAAGTAAGCTGTCACTTACGAATTTCCGCAATTACGCAACGCTGTCGATCGGCCTCGACCCCGGCGCCGTGGTTTTTTCCGGCGACAATGGCGCCGGCAAAACCAACCTGCTGGAAGCGATTTCCCTGCTGACACCGGGTCGCGGCCTGCGCCGTGCACCTTATGCCGACGTGCCGCGTGAAGGCGGCGACGGCGGCTTTGCCATCCATGCCCGGCTCGATGGGCCGGACGGACCGGTCGAGATCGGCACCGGCATTGCAGGCGGCGATGCCGCCGGCGAGAGCGGCCGGCGGGTGCGGATCAATGGCGCGGCAGTGCGCTCGGCGGAGGACATGCTGGAATGGCTGCGCGTCGTCTGGCTGACACCGGCGATGGATGCATTGTTCACCGGGCCGGCCGCAGACCGCCGGCGCTTTCTCGACCGGCAGGTCCTGGCGATCGATCCCGGCCACGGCCAGCGCGCGCTCGACTACGAAAAAGCGATGCGCGGCCGCAATCGGCTGCTCGCCGAAGGCTCGCGTGACGGCGCCTGGTTCGATGCGATCGAGACGCAAATGGCCGAAACCGGTGTGGCGATTGCCGCGGCGCGTGCCGAACTGGTGCGCCTGCTCGCCGCCATGATCGACAGGCTGCCAAGCGCCGGTCCGTTTCCGCAAGCCGACATCGGCCTGTCGGGCACCTTGGAAAGCGAAGTCGGCACCACCGCGGCTGTCGATGTCGAGGAGCGGTTCCGCCAAGCGCTTGCCGAAGGCCGCGATCGCGACCGCGCCGCCGGGCGCACGCTCGACGGCCCGCACCGTTCGGACCTCGTGGTGCGGCACCGGCCCAAGGCGATGCCGGCCGAACTCTGTTCGACCGGCGAGCAGAAGGCGCTGCTGGTCGGCATGGTCTTGTCGCATGCCCGGCTCACCGGCGAGATGTCGGGCATGACGCCGATCCTGCTGCTCGACGAGATCGCTGCCCATCTCGACAGCGGCCGGCGCGCCGCGCTGTTCTCGATCCTGGAAGAGCTGAATTGCCAGACTTTCATGACCGGGACCGACGCGGCGCTGTTTTCCAGTCTCAAGGGACGCGCGCAGTTCCTGACCGTCGATCACGGCACGGTCGGGCCAACCATTTGACTTCCTTGATATCGTCCCAAAGTAGTAGTGAATAGTAGTGAGAGCACCCGTATTTCGCTATTCACTATTCACTATTCACTATTCAACTGCTGCGCACCCCGATGGCCAAGCCGATGGCAGGCTTTGGCAACATGGATTGCGCCTGACAAGGTTTTTCTCCCGCTATATGGTCCGGCAATGATCACCACCGCGCTCACTAACGAAGAACTCGAACGCTACGCCCGCCACATCGTGCTGCCCGAGATCGGCGGCGCCGGCCAGCAGCGACTGAAGCGGGCTCGAGTCCTGGTCATCGGCGCCGGCGGCCTGGGAGCGCCGGTGCTTGAATATCTTGCCGCAGCCGGCGTCGGCACACTCGGCATCGTCGACGACGACAGCGTCTCACTGTCGAACCTGCAAAGACAGGTGATCCACGGCACCGACACACTCGGCATGGCGAAAACAGACAGTGCCAAAGCGGCCATCGCTCGCATCAATCCCAACGTCGCCGTGGAACTGCACAATCTCCGGCTGACGGCGGACAACGCCCCTGCCCTCGTCGCCCGTTATGACATCGTCGTCGACGGTTCCGACAATTTCGAAACACGTTATGCGGCGGCCGACGCCTGCGCCGCGGAAAAGCGGCCGCTGGTACATGCCGCCGTCGGCCGCTTCGACGGCTCGGTGACCGTGCTGAAACCGTTCGAGACCGGCGCGGACGGCAGGCCGAATCCAAGCTATCGCGATCTTTTTCCGGAACCGCCGCCACCCGGCCTGGTGCCATCCTGCGCTGTGGCCGGCGTACTCGGCGTGCTGACCGGTGTCGTCGGCACGCTGCAGGCTATGGAGGCGATCAAGCTGATCGCCGGCATTGGCGAGCCGCTGGTCGGCCGCCTGCTGCTTTACGATGCGTTGACAGCGCGCTTCGACACGATCCGCTACAAGAGAAACTAGACCTTGGGCAGCCTGGTTTCCGTCGAGCAGCTTCCGGCCGATTTCGACCGTTGGGACGAGGTGCTGGCGCTGATCATGCGCGCCTTCGCCGCTATGGACGGTGTCATCGCTCCGCCATCCTCGGCGCATCGGCTCACGGTCGAAAATCTCCGGGACAAGGCCCGGCAAGAGACGGGCTTTGCGGCGCTGAAGGACGGCAGGACCGTCGGCTGCGTTTTTGTTCTGGAGCGGGCCAACGATTTCTAAAGCGCGTCGCGTTTGACCGGGCCTCATGCGACGCGCTTTAGGTTGTTGTTTTATGCATGTCGTTATCGCAAAACCGCTGCACACTTTTGCGCGACATGCATTATATCGGAAAGCTCGCGGTCGAACCGGACTTTCAGGGACAGGGCATTGCCAGGCAGTTGATGCAAGCTGTCGAGGATCTCGCCCGCAACCGCAGCAAGCCTGCGATCGAGCTTCAGACGCGGATCGAACTGACCGGAAATCACGCGGCCTTTGCCCGGCTCGGCTTTCGCGAAACGGAACGGACAGCGCACAAGGGCTATGACCGTCCGACCTCGATTACCATGCGCAAGGTGATTTCGTAAGCCTACGCTAACTTAAGATGGCATCACGTCCGCAGTGGCAGTACGCGATCCGGTGGACGGTGGCCATCGAAGAAGGCGCGGATGTTGATGATCACCTTCTCGCCCATGTCGATCCGGCCCTCGAGCGTCGCCGACCCCATGTGCGGCAACAACACGACCTTGCCCTTGGCGGCGAGCTTCAGCAATTTGCTGTTCAGCGCCGGCTCATGCTCGTAGACATCGAGGCCGGCGCCGGCGATCTTGCCATCCTGGATCAGCTTGACCAGAGAGTCCTCGTCGATTATGTCGCCGCGCGCTGTGTTGACGATGTAAGCGGACGGTTGCAGAAGCGCCAGCCGCCGCGCCGAAAGCAGGTGGAAGGTCGCCGGCGTCGACGGACAATTGACCGATATGATGTCCATGCGGGCAAGCATCTGGTCGAGGCTCTCCCAGTAGGTCGCCTCCAGCTCGTCCTCGACTGCCGGCAGCACGCGATGGCGGTTGTGATAGTGGATCGACAGGCCAAAGGCCTTGGCCCGTCGGGCGACAGCGGTGCCGATGCGGCCCATGCCGACAATGCCGAGGCGTTTGCCCCAGATACGCCGGCCGAGCATCCAGGTCGGCGACCAGCCGGCCCATTTCTTGTCGCCGGTCAGCACATTGGCGCCTTCCGCCAGCCGCCGCGGCACCGCCAGCATCAGCGCCATGGTCATGTCGGCCGTATCTTCGGTCAGCACGTTCGGCGTGTTGGTGACGGTAATGCCCTTCTTCGCTGCTGCTGACACGTCGATCTTGTCGACGCCGTTACCGAAATTGGCGATCAGCTTGAGGTTGTCGCCAGCCTGAGCGATCAGCGCCGCGTCGATTTGATCGGTTATGGTCGGCACCAGCACGTCGGCTTCCTTGACCGCCGCGACCAGTTCCGGCTGCGTCATCGGCCTGTCTTCGACATTCAGCCGGGCGTCGAACAGCTCACGCATGCGGGTCTCGACCGGGTCGGGGAGCTTGCGCGTGATGACGACGAGGGGCCTTTTTCTGCCTACCATTGTTTCCTCGAACCCGACCTCGTTGAGACCTCTTTAACCAAGACAGGCGAAACTGCAGGCCGGTCGCGGTGCCAGTTCTTCATGTAACAAGAGGTTCCGCCGAAGACAAAGAAAAAGGGGCGCCAAGGCCGATGAGCCGGCGCCGAAAGGAATGAAAGTGTCTGGTTTCGCGTCGCTCCGCCTGGCCCTCAGCGCAGCATTTCTCGGCGCTCTCCTTCATTCCTCGCATGTGGCGGCACAGAATGCGGCAGCACCCGCCCAGAGCACAACGCTCGGCCCGAGCGGCCTGCCGCTGCCGCGTTTCGTCAGCCTGAAAGCGGGCCGCGTCAACTCCCGCGTCGGACCAGGCGTCAACTATTCCGTCGACTGGATGTATATGAAGCCCGGCCTGCCGATGGAGATTATCCAGGAATTCGACACCTGGCGTCGTGTGCGCGATGCCGACGGCTCGGAAGGCTGGATCAACCAGTCGCTGCTTTCAGGCCGCCGTACGGCGATCGTGGCTCCCTGGCAGCGGGGCAAAGATGCCCGAGTCAATCTTCTCGGTGACCCGGAAAAGGATGCCAGCATCGTCGCGATCATCGAGCCGGGCGCCATGGGCACGATCAAGTCCTGTGACGGGCAGTGGTGCGAGATGACCTTCAACGGCCACACTGGCTGGCTCGCCCAGTCGCTTGTCTGGGGCGCTTATCCGGGCGAACGGGTCAAGAACTGACTTCTTCTTGTCGGTCGGGATCATGGTCTAGAGGCCGATACTGGCGAGACGGTATCTCGCGGCCTTATGAAGAGCGGATCAACCGGAGCGTTTGGGGCGCAGCCTCACCACGATGTCGACATTGGCGATCTCCATGCCTTCCGGCGCCTCCGGCAGGTTGGAAACCGTGACAGGACCACTGGCGATATCGAAGATCCTGTTTTCGCCTTCAATGTAGAAATGATGGTGATCGGAGGTGTTGGTGTCGAAGTAGGTCTTCGACCCCTCGACGGCCAGGATGCGCAGAAGGCCCGCCCGGGTGAATTGATGAAGAGCGTTGTAGACGGTGGCAAGCGAAACCGGCACGCCGGCGGTGATCGCCTCCTCGTGCAGTTCCTCGGCCGACAGATGGCGGTCGCCTTTGGCAAAAAGCAGATCGGCCAGCGCAATGCGCTGACGCGTCGGCCTCAGGCCAGCTTCGCGAACCCGCTTGTCCACAGAGACATTTTCCTTCCGGCAGCCCAGATCCATCTATCCGTCCAAGCTCAAAGTTTCGCCTCAAGATATGCCCAGAATGGCAAAAAACGAATATTGACCGAAACTGGACACCCCCCGACATATATTCTGTCGCCCGAATACGATCAATAGCGCGCATTGACCCAGGCAGACGGGCGGGTTAAGCGCAAACGCCGGTTTCCGGCCTGAAATAGATTGTGTTAGGAAAAACGACAAGGGCGCGCTACCGCCCGGACGATTATTGGGGACGGAGATTGATGGCGGTTTCGAAATCCAGCTACGATTACGAGGAACTGCTTGCCTGCGCCCGCGGCGAGCTGTTCGGACCTGGGAACGCCCAGCTCCCCTATCCGCCGATGCTGATGTTCGATCGCATCACCAAAATCAGCGAGACGGGCGGTGCCTTCGACAAGGGCTTCATCCGCGCCGAATTCGACATCAAGCCGGACCTGTGGTTTTTCGCCTGCCATTTCATCGGCAATCCGATCATGCCGGGGTGCCTGGGCCTCGACGCCATGTGGCAACTGACGGGCTTCTATCTCGGCTGGCTCGGCGAACCGGGCAAGGGCATGGCGCTCTCGACCGGCGAAGTGAAATTCAAAGGCATGGTGACGCCGTCGGTCAAGAAGGTAGAATATGGCGTGGACTTCAAGCGCGTGATGCGCGGCCGGCTGGTGCTTGGTATCGCCGATGGCTGGCTGAAGGCGGATGGCGAACCCATATACGCAGCAACGGATCTCAAGGTGGGTCTGTCCAAGCAATCGACCGCCGCCTGACCGGCGCCTTCACAGCGCCGCGAGTCCGCGGGACGCGCAAGGAAGCTGTAGAACTTAATTTGCGCATGATCCTTGTCCGACAGGTTCGGGTTCATGCGCTGGAAGGAGTTGCGAATGAGACGGGTCGTAGTGACAGGCCTCGGCATCGTGTCGTCGATCGGCAACAATGCCAACGAGGTGCAGGCCTCGCTCCACGATGCCAGATCCGGCATCAGCTTCTCCGATTCCTTCGCCGAACACGGCTTCCGCTGCCAGGTCTGGGGGGCGCCGACGCTCGACCCTTCCGCGCTGATCGATCGTCGCGCCATGCGCTTCCTGTCACAAGGTGCGGCCTGGAACCATGTCGCCATGGACCAGGCTATCGTGGACGCTGGACTTGGCGAGAGCGATATCACCAATGAGCGCACAGGTATCGTCATGGGATCGGGCGGACCATCGACCCGAACCATCGTCGAAGCCGCCGAAACCACGCTCAAGAACGGCAGCCCCAAACGCATCGGTCCGTTTGCGGTGCCGAAGGCGATGTCGTCGACCGCTTCGGCGACGCTCGCAACCTGGTTCAAGATCCACGGCGTCAACTATTCGATCTCTTCGGCCTGCTCGACCTCGGCGCATTGCATCGGCAATGGCTACGAACTGATCCAGTGGGGCAAGCAGGACATGGTCTTCGCCGGCGGACATGAGGATCTCGACTGGACGATGTCGGACCTGTTCGACGCTATGGGCGCCATGTCCTCCAAGTTCAACGACCGGGCATCGGCCGCCTCGCGCGCCTATGACGTCGATCGTGACGGCTTCGTCATTGCCGGCGGCGCCGGCGTGCTGGTGCTGGAAGAGCTCGAGCACGCCAAGGCGCGCGGCGCAAAGATCTACGCCGAGGTCGTCGGCTATGGCGCGACCTCCGACGGCTACGACATGGTGGCGCCCTCGGGCGAAGGCGCGGTGCGCTGCATGCGGCAGGCGCTGGCGACCGTTTCTTCGCCGGTCGACTACATCAACACGCACGGCACCTCGACGCCGGTCGGCGACTCCAGGGAAATGGGCGCAATCCGCGAGGTGTTCGGCGACAAGATGCCTTTCATCACCTCGACGAAATCACTGACCGGCCATTCGCTGGGTGCGGCCGGCGTGCAGGAATCGATCTACTCGATCCTGATGATGCAAGGCGGCTTCATCGGCGAGAGCGCCCACATCGAGCAGCTCGATCCGGAATTCGAGGGCATGCCCATCGTGCGAGAGCGCATCGACGATGCCAGGATCGACACCGTTTTGTCCAACTCGTTCGGTTTCGGCGGCACCAACGCAACGCTGATTTTCCAGCGCTATTCCGCATAAGGATTGCCGACCATGGACGGATTGATGAAAGGCAAGCGCGGGCTTGTCATGGGTGTCGCCAACGACCATTCGATCGCCTGGGGCATCGCCCGGAAACTGTCCGAACATGGGGCAGAACTCGCCTTCACCTATCAGGGCGAAGCCTTCGGGCGCCGGGTCAAGCCGCTCGCCGACAAGCTCGGCTCCTCGCTGGTCGTCCCTTGCGACGTCGAGGACAGCGCATCGGTTGCCGCTACCTTCGAGACCTTAGGCGAGGCCTGGGGCGGGCTGGACTTCGTCGTCCACGCCATCGGCTTTTCCGACAAGAACGAGCTGAAGGGCCTTTACGCCGACACCAGCCGCGACAATTTCGTCCGCACCATGGTCATCTCCTGCTACTCCTTCACCGAGGTCGCCCGTCATGCCGCCGCGCTGATGAAGGGCAGCGGCTCGATGATCACGCTGACCTATGCCGGTTCCGTCCGTGTCATGCCGAACTACAACGTCATGGGCGTCGCCAAGGCCGGTCTGGAAGCCAGCGTCCGCTATCTCGCCAACGACTACGGCCCGCGCGGCATCAGGGTGAACGGCATATCCGCGGGACCGGTGCGGACATTGGCGGGTGCCGGGATTTCCGATGCACGCCACATGTTTTCCTACCAGCAGCGCAACTCGCCGCTTCGCCGTACAGTGACCATCGACGAAGTCGGTGGTTCCGCGCTCTACCTCCTGTCCGACCTGTCGTCAGGCGTCACCGGCGAAATCCACTATGTCGATTCCGGCTACCACATCGTCTCGATGCCGACGCTCGACGAGCTGAAGCGGACCGACAACGTACGAGATTAATTCGGCCCGTAAAAAATGCGACGGCCTTGCCGGCAAGCAGACTGGAACGATGGTCGAAGAGCGCGGCCATAGATACGGCGCCTTGCCGATCTGCACTGAACTCCGCGTTCAGCGGCGCGCCGCGAGAACCTTGAACATCCCGTCGCGGGCGATCTCGGCATGGCTGGAGAAGGCGGCCGCCAGCACCGGCTCGTAGGGAAGCTGACGGTTCGCCACCATGAACAGCCGCCCACCCGGCTTCAGCGCCTTTGCCGCGGCGCGGATCATGCCGGCACCGATCTCCGGCTCGGCCGCCCGGCTGCGATGGAAGGGCGGGTTCATGACGATGGCGTCATAGCGCCGCTCGACCGGCTCGCTCAAAAGATCGATCCAGAAGAAACCTGGTTCCGCCGCTGTATTGCCGATATTGCCTTTCGCCGCCTCCAGCGTATCGAACTCGGCTTCGTAGAGATCGAGCGCCGATATGCCAGGTGAGCGGGCGGCGACCTCGGCCGCCACATAGCCCCAGCCGGCACAGAAATCGGCAACGCTGCCACGCAGGTCGCCGGGCAGATTGTCGACCAGCAATTTCGAACCTGTATCGATCTTGTCGAAAGAGAACATGCCTGGCGCGGTGCGGAAACGGCCCTCGAGCAGAAGGGTTGGATTGGCGGCGCGAAGCGCTGCCGCGACCGCAGCATCGGCAGATCGATGGAACCAGAAGGCGATGCCGTGATGTTTCGGTAAATGGCCGTCGAGCGGCACAAGCTCGCCGATGCGCTTGCGCAGGCTGGCAATGCCATCGTCCTTGGCACCGGCGACGATAATCGATCGGCCCGGCCTCACACGCTCAATCGCCTCAGCGATGCGCAATTCGTTTCGCCCGCGATGACGGCCGGCAAGCACCAATGCCGCATCGAAACCTTCGCCTTCCAGCCGCGGCGTGACCGTGAAGCCCGACCCCTGCAGCGCGCGAAAATGCGGGCGGAAGCCTTGCACCAGATGCAGTGCCGCATCGAAGCCTGCGGGCAGGCGGAAACCCGGTTCAGCGCCGAGAAAGAGGACACGCTCGCCCTTACGCGGCAGGGAGACAGCCTCGGCCTCGAACGGATGGAACAGTGTCTTCAGCGGCTCGGCGGACATTCTTCGATCTCGAAATGCAGCTGGCTTGCCTAGAAAATGAAAACGGGCGCGACCTGTCGGCGCGCCCGTTTCGATTGTATCGCTTCGCATCGGCCCGAATCGAAATCGATTTCGGAAAGCACGATGCGAACATTCAAAGCCTTAGAGCGTACTATGTGCGTCCATTTTGGACGCACGTCGCTCTAAATCGCTCAGGCGGCGTCTTCTTCGCCTTCGGCCTTCTTGTCGCGGGCGATTTCCTTGCCCGTGGCCTGGTCGACGACCTTCATCGACAGGCGGACCTTGCCGCGTTCGTCGAAGCCCATCAGCTTGACCCAGACCTTGTCGCCTTCCTTGACGACGTCGGAGGTCTTGGCGACGCGATCGGTAGCGAGCTGCGAGATGTGGACGAGGCCGTCACGCGGACCGAAGAAGTTGACGAAAGCGCCGAAGTCGGCGGTCTTGACGACCGTGCCCTCGTAGATTTCGCCGACTTCCGGCTCGGCGACGATGGTGTGGATCCACTTCTTCGCCGCCTCGATCTCCTTGGCATTGGACGAAGCGATCTTGACCGTGCCGTCGTCCTCGATGTTGATCTTGGCGCCGGTCTTTTCGACGATCTCGCGGATGACCTTGCCGCCCGAGCCGATCACGTCGCGGATCTTGTCGGTCGGGATGTGCATGACCTCGATGCGCGGCGCGAATTCGCCGAGTTCGGCACGCGCGCCGGACAGCGCATGGCCCATTTCGCCGAGGATATGCTGGCGGCCGTCCTTGGCCTGGTCCAGCGCGATCTTCATGATCTCCTCGGTGATGCCCTCGATCTTGATGTCCATCTGCAGTGAGGTGATGCCGTTGGCGGTGCCGGCAACCTTGAAGTCCATGTCGCCGAGATGATCCTCGTCGCCGAGAATGTCGGAGAGCACCGCGAAGCGCTCGCCTTCCTTGATGAGACCCATGGCAATGCCGGCGACCGGCTTGGCCAGCGGAACACCGGCATCCATCAACGCCAGCGAGGTGCCGCAGACGGTGGCCATCGACGACGAACCGTTGGACTCGGTGATCTCCGAGACGACGCGCAGCGTGTAGGGGAACTGGTCTGATGTCGGCAGCATCGGGCGAATCGCGCGCCAGGCCAGCTTGCCGTGACCGATTTCGCGGCGGCCGGGCGAACCCATGCGACCGGTTTCGCCGACCGAATAGGGAGGGAAGTTGTAGTGAAGGAGGAACTTCTCCTTGTACATGCCGGTCAGCGAATCGACATACTGCTCGTCCTCGCCGGTGCCGAGCGTGGCGACGACCAGCGCCTGGGTCTCGCCGCGGGTGAACAGCGCCGAGCCGTGGGTACGCGGCAGGACGCCGACTTCGGAGACGATCTTGCGGACCGTCTTCAGATCGCGGCCGTCGATGCGCGAACCGGTGTCGAGGATGTTCCAGCGCACGACCTTGGCCTGGAGCTCCTTGAACACGGTGCCGATCTGTTCGGACGTGTATTTTGCTTCCTCGCCTTCGGCGGGTGCGAACGCAGCCTTGACCTTCGCCTTTACGGCGTCGACGGCGGCATAGCGCTTCTGCTTGTCGGTGATCTTGTAGGCATCGCGAAGCTCGCCTTCGACGATCTTCAGCATCTCCGCTTCAAGCGCCGAATAGTCCGGCGCGGTGAAATCGCGCGGATCCTTGGCGGCGACCTCGGCCAGCTTGATGATCGCGTCGATCACCGGCTGGAAGCCGCGATGGCCGAACATGACGGCGCCGAGCATCAGGTCCTCGCCGAGTTCCTTGGCTTCGGACTCGACCATCAGCACGGCGTCGGAGGTGCCGGCGACGATCAGGTCAAGCTTGGATTCCTGCATCTCGTCGACATGCGGATTGAGCACATATTCGCCGTTGATGTAGCCGACGCGGGCGCCGCCGATCGGGCCCATGAAAGGGGCGCCGGACAGCGTCAAGGCCGCCGAGGTGGCGACGATCGACAGGATATCCGGGTCGTTTTCGAGATCATGCTGGACGACGGTGACAACGATCTGCGTGTCGTTCTTGTAGCCGTCAGCGAAGAGCGGGCGGATCGGCCGGTCGATAAGGCGGGAAACCAGCGTTTCCTTTTCGCTCGGACGACCTTCGCGCTTGAAATAGCCGCCCGGGATCTTGCCGGCGGCATAGGTCTTTTCCTGATAGTTGACGGTCAGCGGGAAGAAATCGAGGCCGGGCTTCGGTTCCTTCATCGAAACGACGGTGGCGAGAACCTTGGTTTCGCCGTAGGTGGCGAGCACCGCGCCGTCAGCCTGGCGCGCAATCTTGCCGGTTTCGAGGATGAGCGGGCGGCCGCCCCATTCGATTTCCACTTTGTGGTGATTGAACATGTCTTGTCCTTCATATGCGGAAAGAGCCGCGCCATTTCACCGTGCGCGAGTGCCCCTTTCCCTTGGCTTCGTTTCTCGGGCAGCCACGGGCAAGACAACGGGAAGCTCGGGTCAATCCGGCGCGGTGCCGGGCGAGCGTCCTGCAAT
This sequence comes from Mesorhizobium sp. WSM4807, assembly GCF_055811615.1. Taxonomy (NCBI): domain Bacteria; kingdom Pseudomonadati; phylum Pseudomonadota; class Alphaproteobacteria; order Hyphomicrobiales; family Phyllobacteriaceae; genus Mesorhizobium; species Mesorhizobium sp. WSM4807. The sequence continues at coordinate 446,374 of NZ_JBVVQY010000001.1, read as the reverse complement.
CCTGCCCCATGACCGTCCACGGGCGGTTTCGAATGGCCCTGTGCTATCTCGAAACCGGGTCTGGCCAATCGATCCGACTGGCCTTGCGCATGACCCCGAAAACCGCGGCTCTCGGAAAATGCCTTGCGCAAATTCAAAGTTTCAGAGCGCCCTTTGTGCGCGTCCAAATCGATGCGCGGCGCTCTACTTCCTTCATTAGAGCAATGGACTGCTCCAATGCGCGACCGGCGGGCTCTCGAAAGAACCCGCCGGTCAATTCGTCAACGGCGCAGACCGAGCTTCTCGATCAGCGTCTGATAGCGCGCGTCATCCTTGCGCTTGAGATAATCAAGCAGGCTGCGGCGCTGGGAGACGAGAGCGAGCAGACCACGGCGGGAATGGTTATCCTTCTTGTGGTCCTTGAAATGGTCGGTCAGGTTCTTGATGCGCTCGGAAAGGATGGCCACCTGGACTTCCGGGGACCCGGTATCGCCCTTGGCGGTTGCGAATTCACCCATCAATTCCTTCTTGCGCTCGGCAGTAATCGACATCGTGTTTTTCCTTATCTGTTTGAGGAAACGGGACGCCCTCGGCCGGGATGTCGTCCAGCAGGGGCCGGTACAGGCAACGTGTCATTGCACGATGCTGCGGCGCATATAGTGCAATTCAGGCAAAAACACCAGCCCAATTCACAAGCCGGCTTTTTGCTGCACAAACGAAGATTTGTCCTCGGCTAAAGCCACTTCTTCCATCTGAAGAAAGCGATAAGCCCGAGCGCGACAACGGCCATGAACACGAGCGCCGCCGGATATCCGTATTGGGCCTTCAGCTCCGGCATGTTCCATGGCGAGGTCTCGGGATCGAAGTTCATGCCCCAAACGCCAGCGAGAAAGGTGAGCGGGATGAAGATCACCGAGACGATCGTCAGATAGCTGATGACATCGCTGGTGTGCGCCTGGCTCAGCGACAGATGCATCTCGATCAGACCGGTCAGCATGTCGCGCTGGGTTTCGACCAGTTCGATGAGCCGAAGCGAGTGATCGAGCGTGTCGTTGAGGAAGATCCTGGTCTCGGGCTTCACATAGGGCACGTCGTTGCGGATCAGCGTCGCCAGCGCATCGCGCATCGGCCAAAGCACCCCCTTCAGCACATTGGCGTCGCGCCGCAACTCGTGAAGCCGCCGCATCTGGTGCTTGTCCGCCGCGCGCAGCATCTGATCCTCGATGCTGTCGACCAATTCGCCGGCAGTCTCGATCGGCGGGAAATAGCTGTCGACAATGGCGTCGATCAGCGCATAGGCGAGATAGTCAGCGCCGCGTGCGCGCAGCCGGTTGGGCATCGAGCTTGCGATGCGCTTGCGCACGGGATCGAACGGATCGCCTTCGCGCTCCTGGAAGGTGACGACGAAGTTCCTGCCGAAGAAGACCGCGATCTGCTCGTAACGATGCGCGGTGACGTCGTCGATCATCCTGACGACGACGAAGGCATGGTCCTCGAAGAAATCCACCTTCGGCCGCTGGCCGGTGTTGACGACGTCTTCCAGCGCCAGCGGATGCAGGCTGAAAATCCGGCCGATCTCCTCGATCAGCGGGATGTTGGCGAGACCGGTACAATCGAGCCAAATGACCGGCCATGTGTCGCAATGAGCGTTGACGTCGTCGATGCTGGCATTTTCGATTGTCTCGAATTTGTCGGGCGACATCAGCGTCAGTCGCAGTTCACTGCGCCGCGCCGCCGGGTCGGCGATCAGCGTGCCCGGTGATGCGCCGACCGGCGGCCGCCGCGCTGTCACCGGCGCCCGCTTCTTGATCGTCTCGGCCTTTGCCATGTGCCCCTCGGATGCTACGTCTGATCGAGATTAGACGACGGGACTCACCCGGCAAAGACCCGCTTCGGCTTGAACATGCCTTGTTCGACGGCGCCGATGGCGACCAGCTTGCCGCGCGCCGTAGCGCAAGCTTCCTCGGCTTCCACCGGCGCGTCGCGGCCACGGATGATGACCGGATTGCCGAGGCGGATTTTTGTTGCAGCGTCGTCGCTGATCGCGATTTGCGGCAGGCAGTCGAGCGCGGCTGATGTGTCGACCAGAAGCGCATCGATGGCGTCGAAATTGACCGGCACCGTGTCCGCTGAATCCGAACGTTCATCGCCCTGTTCGCCGAATCGAGCGGCTTCCAGCTCGGCGATGGTGACGAAGTCTTCCTGCGTGAACGGCTCGACCTCGATCCGGCGCAGCTCGGCGATGTGACCGAAACAGCCGAGGTCGCGGCCCATGTCGCGTGCCAGCGACCGCACATAAGTGCCCTTGCCGCATTCGACCTCGAAAATGGTGCGATCAGCACTGTGCTCAATCAGGTCGAGACGGCCGATCTCGACCTCCCGCGCCGGGATGTCGACCGTCGCGCCGTCGCGGGCAAGGTCATAGGCGCGCTCGCCTGCGATCTTGATGGCCGAAAATTGCGGCGGCGTTTGCATGATGACGCCGGTATATTTCGGCATCAGCAAAAGCACATCGGCTTCCGCCGGACGCTGGTCGGAGCTTTTCGTCACCGGCCCTTCGAGGTCATCGGTCGAACGCTCCTCACCCCAGGCAACCGTGAAGCGGTAGACCTTGCCGCCATCCTGGACATAGGGCACGGTCTTGGTCGCTTCGCCGAGCGAAATCGGCAGCATGCCGGAAGCGAGCGGGTCGAGCGTGCCAGCATGGCCGGCCTTTTCCGCCTGGAACAACCATTTGATCTTGGAGACGGCTTCGGTCGAGCCCATGCCGACGGGCTTGTCCAGCACCAGCCAGCCGGAGATCGGCCGGCCCTTCTTCTTGCCGCGACGCGCCACTATTTTTCGTCCTTGTCGTTGTCTTTATTCTGATCGTCAATCTGGGCGTCTGGGCCGAGATCGCGCGCCACTTCGGGCGAGTGCAACAATTCGTTGATCTTCTGGAAATTGTCGTAGCTGGTATCGAGCCGGAAGCGGAATTCCGGCATGTACTTCATCTGCCGGAGCGCGCCGGAAACGCGGCCGCGGATGAATTTCGCATGCTTGTTGAGCGCCTCCACCACCGCATCGGTATCACTGGCGCCGAGCGGCGAGACGAAGGCGGTGGCGATTTTCAGATCGGGCGACATGCGCACTTCCGAGACCGAAACCACGGCGTTCTCGACCAGCGGATCGATGATCTCGCCGCGTTGCAAGGTTTCCGACAGCGCATGGCGCACCTGCTCGCCGACGCGAAGCATGCGCTGGGATGGACCTGACGTGGTTGAACGGGGCATTTTTCTCTATCCTGAAATCGTGAGGCACGGGATGGGACCGCGCCGCATGTCTCATATGCTTTAGAGCCTGACCCATCCCGATAAGAATCGGAATGGATCAGGCTCTATCTTTTTGTTTGACCATGATCTTCTCCGAAAACCCGATTCCACTTTTCGGGATCATGGTTTGGGCGGCAGCCTTTCGACCACCGCCCGGTCTCAGTAGATGCTCGAACTCAAGTTGCTCGAAACTCAGAGCGTCCTGGTCACCATCTCGACGCGGAAGCACTCGATGACGTCGCCGACGCGCATGTCTTCGTAGTTCTGGAAGGCCATGCCGCATTCCTGGCCGCCCGGGACTTCCGCGACTTCGTCCTTGAAGCGCTTCAGGGTCTTCAGCGTGCCTTCGTGGATGACGACGTTGTCGCGGATCAGGCGAACGCCCGCACCGCGCTCGACCTTGCCTTCGGTGACACGGCAGCCGGCGATCTTGCCGACCTTGGTGATGTCGAAGATCTCGAGGATCTCCGCATTGCCGATGAAGGTCTCGCGACGCTCCGGCGACAGCAAGCCGGAGAGCGCCGCCTTCACGTCATCCACGAGGTTGTAGATGATCGAGTAGTAGCGGATCTCGATGCCCGCAGCCGCGGCAGCAGCACGCGCCTGCACATTGGCGCGGACGTTGAAGCCGATGATCGCGGCACCCGAGGTTTCCGCCAGCGACACATCGCTTTCGGTGATGCCGCCGGCGCCCGCATGGACGATACGCGCACGCACCTCGTCGGTGCCGAGCTTGTCCAGGGCCGCGCTGATCGCCTCGATCGAGCCCTGCACGTCGCCCTTGATGACCAGCGGGAATTCCTTCAGCCCGCTCGTCTGCAGTTGCGACATCATCTGTTCGAGCGAGCCACGCTGGCCGGCATGCTTGGCCACCGCCTTCTCACGCGCCAGACGCTGGCGGTATTCGGTGATCTCGCGGGCGCGGGCTTCGTTGTTGACCACGGCGAAGCGGTCGCCGGCCTGCGGGGTTCCCTGCAGACCGAGCACCTCGACCGGCATCGCCGGCGGCGCTTCCTTGATCTGCCCGCCGCGGTCGTTGACCAGCGCGCGCACCCGGCCCCATTCGTTGCCGGCAACGAGGATATCGCCAGGCATCAGCGTGCCGGTCTGGACAAGCACGGTGGCGACGGGGCCGCGGCCCTTGTCGAGCTGGGCTTCGATGACGACGCCCTCGGCGGTGCGGTCCGGATTGGCCTTCAGGTCGAGGATTTCGGCCTGCAGCAGGATCGCTTCGAGCAGCTTGTCCAGATTGGTACCCTTGGTCGCCGACACTTCGACGTCCAGCACCTCGCCGCCCATCGATTCGACGAAGACTTCGTGGCGCAGCAGTTCCGAACGCACCTTCTGCGGGTCGGCATCATGCTTGTCGATCTTGTTGATCGCCACGATGATCGGAACGCCGGCCGCCTTGGCATGGCTGATCGATTCGATCGTCTGCGGCATCACGCTGTCGTCGGCCGCCACCACGAGGATGGCGATGTCTGTCGCCTGGGCGCCGCGGGCGCGCATCGCCGTGAAGGCGGCGTGGCCGGGCGTGTCGATGAAGGTGATCTTATGACCGTTCTTCTCGACCTGATAGGCGCCGATATGCTGGGTGATGCCGCCGGCCTCGCCGGACACGACATTGGCATTGCGGATGGCATCGAGCAGCGACGTCTTGCCGTGATCGACATGGCCCATGATGGTTACCACCGGCGGACGCGGCTCGAGATCTTCGGGACGATCGGCGATGTTGAACAGGCCTTCCTCGATGTCGGACTCGGCGACCCGGCGAACCGTGTGGCCGAATTCGGTGGCGACCAGCTCGGCCGTGTCGGCGTCGATGACGTCGCCCGGCTTCAGGATCTGGCCCTGTTTCATGAAGAACTTGACCACATCGACGGCGCGCTCGGACATGCGCTGCGCCAGCTCCTGGATGGTGATGGTTTCGGGCAGTATCACTTCGCGCATGACTTTCTCGCGCGGTTCATTATGCAGCGCGCGCTTGAATTTCTCCTGGCGCCGACGCATCGACGACAGCGAACGCGCTCGCGCATCCTCATCGGAAAGTGCGGCATTCAGCGTCAGCTTGCCGCGGCGGCGATCTTCCTCGCCCTTGGTCGGCTTGGCCGGACGCGCCACTTCGGGCGTGACCGGACGGCGCACCGGCGCTCCGGCGCCGGTGCGCTTCGGCTTGACGTCCTCGTCGTCGACCGTCGCCAGTTCGGCAGCCAGCGGCGCGCGGCGGCGCGCCTCTTCCTCGGCACGCCGGCGGGACTCCGCTTCGGCCTGCAGCCGGGCTTCTTCCTCGGCCTGGCGGCGCGCGGATTCCTCGCGCTCGCGACGGCGGCGCTCTTCATCCTCGGCGCGGCGCTTGGCCTCGTCGATGGCGCGCTGGCGATCCTCGACGTCGCGCACCTTCGAGCCCTCAAGGGCCCGGCGGCGCGCCTCCATCTCATTGCGCGACAATTCGTTCAGCACCATGCCGCCGCGTTCGACAGGCGGCAGAGGCGGCGGCGCCTTGGGCGCCTCCTGCACAACGGACGCTGCCGCGACCGGCGCCTTCGGCGTGAAGACGGACGGGGCAGCGGCCGGCTCCGGCTTGTCACCGGGCAGCGAGAACTTGCGCTTCTTGGTCTCGACCACGACCGCCTTGGTGCGGCCATGCGAGAAGCTCTGGCGCACGGTGCCCTGTTCCGTACCGGGGCGCTTCAGCGTCAAAGTCTTCTTCGGCGTAACACTCAACGTCTTGTCGTCGCCCGATTTCGTATCGTTCATTCCATATCCTCTGCGGCATCATCTTCGTCAGCAACGGCCGCAAGCATTGCCAGATCGTCCGGGGAACCGCCCCGATACCGGTCGAGCGCAACCATGCGCTTCTTGACCGCCCTGCCCGCGTCTCCCGCGAGAACGGCAGCATGTATCACATTTGTACCCCCCAATGCCAAGCTCAACTCGGCCTCGGAGAAAAGTTTGTAGGCAGGGATGGCGGGGCCGCCAAGGTGGACGGTTGCCCGTCGCGCCTGACTGATCTTGCGGACGCCGTCATCTGACGCCTCGGTCGCATGCAACACGAAAAGCGCCAGCCCACCACGTACCGCGCTCTCGACCTTAGTGGCGCCGAGCGCGATCGCGCCTGCCTTGCGGGCAAGACCGAGCATGCCCAGAGCGGATCTGGAAAGCAGCCCGTCTACCATGCCGCCAAGATCGGTCGGCACAGTCACCTGCGCCTTGAAGGCGCGAGCGAACAGGTTTTTCGCTGCCGCCTTGTCGATATGTAGGCGGTCGGCGGTCACCCAGCAACCGCGGCCGGGGAGGTTTTTCTTGATATCCGGAACGACGGCCGAATCCGGGCCGACGACGAAACGGATCAGTTCATCCGATTCGGCCTGTCTGCGCGTGACGATGCAAGTGCGATCGTTCATCTCGTCCAAGGGCGGGTTGTGTGCGATGCGGTTTCACCTCACGCACCAACGGCTTCGTCAGCCGTCACGTCTTCGGCTGCAAGCTCGTCTTCGGTGATCCAGCCGGCCTTGAGGCGGGCGGCCAGAACCATCTGCTCGGCATCGGCACGCGACACGCCGTGACTGGCGAGCACGCCGGGGAACACCTTCGTCTCGCCGTCCTTGCGTTCCTTCCAGCCGGTCAGGTCATCGGCCGCATAGCCGGCGAAATCCTCGATCGTCTTCACGCCGTCCTCGCCGAGTGTCACCATCATGGCGGTGGTCACGCCGGGAATCTCACGCAGCTCGTCCTTGACGCCCAGCGCCTTGCGCTTCTCGTCATGCTCGGCTTCGATCTTCTCCAGATACTCGCGGGCGCGGGCCTGGATTTCCGAGGCGGTGTCCTCGTCGAAGCCGTCGATCGACGCGATCTCGTCAGCATCGACATAGGCGACTTCCTCGACGCTGGTGAAGCCTTCGGAGGCGAGCACCTGGCCGACCATCTCGTCGACGTTGAGCGCATCCATGAACAGAGCCGAGCGTTCGACGAACTCCTTCTGGCGGCGCTCGCTCTCCTCCTGCTCGGTCAGGATGTCGATATCCCAGCCGGTGAGCTGCGAGGCGAGCCGGACGTTCTGGCCGCGGCGGCCGATGGCCAGCGACAGCTGGTCGTCCGGCACCACGACCTCGATGCGTTCGGCGTCCTCGTCGAGCACGACCTTGGCGACTTCCGCCGGCTGCAGCGCGTTGACGATGAAGGAAGCGGCCGAAGGCGACCACGGAATGATGTCGATCTTCTCGCCCTGCAATTCGCCGACCACCGCCTGAACGCGGCTGCCGCGCATGCCGACGCAGGCGCCGACCGGATCGATGGAACTGTCACGCGAGATGACGGCGATCTTGGCGCGCGAACCCGGATCGCGGGCGACCGACTTGATCTCGATGATGCCGTCGTAGATTTCCGGGACTTCCATGGTGAACAGCTTCGCCATGAACTGCGGATGGGTGCGCGACAGGAATATCTGCGGACCGCGCTGCTCGCGGCGCACGTCATAGACATAGGCGCGGACGCGATCGCCATATTTGTAGTTTTCGCGCGGGATCAGCTCGTCGCGGCGGATGATCGCCTCGCCGCGGCCGAGATCGACGATGACATTGCCGTATTCGACGCGCTTGACGGTGCCGTTGACGATCTCGCCGATGCGGTCCTTGTATTCGTCATACTGGCGGTCACGCTCGGCCTCGCGCACCTTCTGCACAATGACCTGCTTGGCCGACTGGGCGGCGATGCGGCCGAAATCCATCGGCGGCAGCTGTTCGGCAATGAAGTCGCCGAGCTGGGCGTCGGGATTGCGCTCGCGCGCCGAGGAAATGGCGATCTGCGTCGCATAGTCGTCGACCTTCTCGACCACCTCCATCAGCCGCTGCAGCTTCATCTCGCCGGTATTCGGATTGATGTCGGCACGGATGTTGGTTTCCTGGCCATAGCGCGAGCGCGCCGCCTTCTGGATCGCATCGGCCATGGCGGCGATGACGATCGACTTGTCGATCGACTTTTCACGCGCGACCGCATCGGCGATCTGCAGCAGTTCAAGCCTGTTGGCGCTTACAACCATCGTTTTTCTCCCGAGCTTGTTGCCGAGCCTTGCGCCCGGCAGCCCAATCACATTTCCTGTTCGGTTTCATCTTCCGCGCCCGCTTCTACGCCCTCTGGCGCGTCTTCGGGTTCGCCGCGGCGCTTCTTAGCTTCCTTGCGCGCCCTGTTGTCCTTCGACAGTGCGTCGCGGATAAGGTCGTCGGTCAGGATCAGCCGTGCTTCGGCAATCGCACCGTAGGGCACACGCACCGTCGGCTGTTCGCCATAGGCCGCCTTGTCGCGCTCGATCAGCACGCCGTCCGCGTCGCTCTCGGCGATCTTGCCCTTGAAGCGCTTGCGGTCGGCGACAAGGACCGAGGTTTCCATCTTCACCAGATGACCCGTCCAGGTCGCGAAATCCGACTTACGGACCAGCGGCCGGTCGATACCCGGCGACGACACTTCGAGATGATATGCCTTTTCGATCGGATCATCGACATCAAGCGCAGGCGACACCGCCCGGCTGACCTCTTCGCAATCCTCGACGGTCATGGTGCCGTCCTCGCGCTCGGCCATGATCTGCAGCGTCAGCCCGTTCTGGCCTGTCAGATGCACCCTGACAAGGCGGAAGCCGATGGCACGCAGCACCGGCTGCACGATCAGCGCGATGCGCGCATCGATGCCGCTTTCGCGGATGATGCGGTCGTCGCTGTCGGGTACCGTTGCCGTCATTCTATTCCTGTCGCTTCATTGGTGGTCGGAAGGTAATAAAAAAGAGCGGGACCGGGTGGACCCACTCTTCGCCATACCGACCAAGAATTTGAGCTTGATATAGACGATCGCGGCCGTCGTTTCAAGTCCGCATGCGTGGCCCGTATGCAGGGCCGGGCGAAACTGCCGAAGGCGGCAGCCTTGCACAGAACGCATAGCGGCCATGCGGCGACATCCCTGTGATATCAGGCAATACGCGCCTATTTATGTTGCGCTGCACAAATTCAATCACGCATTGCAGCGGTGAAAGGGCATAATCATGACCAACCGCAAGGTTTTCTCGGCCATCGGCGATTTCTTCACCGTGTTCGGCAGCGCCGTCGCCGCTTCGCACGCCGTCGAAGCCGGGCGCAAGCCGCGCGCGCACGATCTGCGCAATCTCGGCATGGATCCGGCCGCCTTCAACAAGATCGGCCGCTTCTAAGACCGGCGATGCAGGGCGAGGACATCTTTGGTCCTCGTCGACGGCAAAGCGCGCGATGCGCGATGCTTAACGAAATATGCCTATCTTCGGACGAAGGTGAGATAGGCCGGCCGCCGGCCTTCGCGAATGGCCTTCGCCTCGTAGCGGGTACCCGGCCAGCCCTCATAGGGCCGCTGCCAGTCGGCTGCCTTTTCAGCCTGCCACGCAAACGCACCATGTGCCCGGCAGTGCAGCAGCGTCCAGTTCACATAGCTATCGATATCGGACGCAAAGCGGAATTTTCCGCCTGACTTCAGCACGCGGGCGAGACGGTCGAGATTGACCGGACTGACGAAGCGGCGCTTCCAGTGTTTCTTCTTCGGCCAGGGATCGGGATAGAGCAGGTCGATACCGTCGAGCGAGGCTTGCGGGAGCCAGTCGAGCAGGCGTGTGGCGTCGTCGTCATAGACCCGAAGATTGGCAAGTGGCCTTTTCATGACCGCCATCATCAGCTTGGCCATGCCGTTGACGAAAGGCTCGACGCCGACAAAACCGGTCTCAGGAGCCGCCGTCGCCCGATGCAGCAGGTGCTCGCCGCCGCCGAAACCAATTTCGAGATGAATGGCGCGGACATCGGCTTCGAACAGGCTGCGCAATTCGGCCGGCGGTCCAGCCGTCAGATCGAGCCGGTAGGTGCTGAAGCCGCTTTCCAGTGCCGCTGCCTGCTGCGGACGGATGGTCTTGCCGCGCCGGCGACCGAAAAATGCTTCGGTCGCACGGCTTGGCCGGTCTTTCGGATCCATGGACGCCGCGGCTAGGCCGCGACTGCTTCGGCGGGCGCTTCGGCGAGTGCATCCTTGAGCGCCTTGGCGAGGTCGGTCTTTTCCCAGGAGAAGGACCCGTCGCGGCCGGCCTTGCGGCCGAAATGGCCATAAGACGACGTCTTGGCGTAAATCGGCTTGTTGAGATCGAGGTGACGGCGGATGCCGGACGGCGACAGGTCCATCACGGTGCGCAGCGCCTGCTCGAGCTTTGCCTCATCGACCTTGCCGGTGCCGTGCAGGTCTACATAGACCGACAGCGGCTGGGCGACGCCAATGGCATAGGAAAGCTGAATGGTGCAGCGATCGGCGAGCTTGGCGGCCACCACGTTCTTGGCGAGGTAGCGTGCCGCATAGGCTGCGGAACGGTCGACCTTGGTGGTGTCCTTGCCGGAAAAAGCACCGCCGCCATGGGGTGCAGCACCGCCGTAAGTGTCGACGATGATCTTGCGCCCGGTCAGGCCGGCGTCGCCGTCTGGCCCGCCGATGACGAATTTGCCCGTCGGGTTGATGTACCAGTTGCAGCTGTCGGCGATCTTCAGCTCGCCCAGCGCCTCGCGGATATAGGGTTCGACGACGTTGCGGACCTTCTTCGAATCCCAGCTGGCGTCGAGATGCTGGGTGGACAGCACGATTTGCGTCACTTCCGCCGCCTTGCCGTCGACATAGCGGACGGTGACCTGGCTCTTGGCGTCCGGCCCGAGCCGGCCGGCATCCCCGTTGCCCTCATGGCGCGCGGCGGCCAGCAATTCGAGGATCTTGTGGCTGTAGTAGATTGGTGCCGGCATCAGATCCGGCGTCTCGCGGCAGGCATAGCCGAACATGATGCCCTGGTCGCCGGCCCCTTCCTCGCCTTGCCGGTCGGAGGCATTGTCGACGCCCTGGCCGATATCCGGCGACTGGCCGTGCAGCAGAACCTCGATCTTTGCCGTCTTCCAGTGGAAACCGGCCTGTTCATAGCCGATTTCGCGGATCGCCTTGCGGGCGGCCGACTTGAATTTCGCTGGATTGACGAGCGGATGACCGGCGGCATCCATCAGGATGTTGCCGGCCTTGTCTTTCTTGAGCAGCGTCTCGGGGACGCGCACCTCGCCAGCGATGACGACGCGATTCGTGGTTGCCAACGTTTCGCAGGCGACGCGGACCTTCCAAGGGTCCATGCCGGTCTTTCTGGCCTCGCGATAGACCAGATCGACGATCTCGTCGGAGATACGATCACAAACCTTGTCGGGATGACCCTCGGCAACGGATTCCGAGGTGAATAGATAGTTTTGCCGCGTCACGGGTGTCCCCTCTTGAAAAAATATCGGCACGCTGCCGATTGGCGCGCCACGTGTTAGCTGTGCCGGGCGGCGCTCGTCAAGCGGTGCGGTCATTCTGGTGTAAAAATCGCGCTATTATCTTATACCAACTGCGACCGGCTGTGACCGGCGGCAGGATGCCGCCAGCGTGCCTTAGCTCCAACACGTGCTTAGCTTCAACACGTTGACGAAAAAGACTTTGAGCATGGGCGTCGAGCAAAATCGATCCGCTCTCCGGCATGCCTATGGGATGTAAATTCCACGATGCGCGAGATCGCGAGAATTTGCCTGCCCCGCTATGACGGCCTCGCCATTTCCGGCTTTTCAAGGGCCCGCCAACTCAATCGGCCCAAATCAATCGACTTCGTCGGTGGAAAGGGCCTTCACAAGCTCGATGATCTTGCGGCGTATCTTCACGTCGGCGATCTTGACGAAGGCCCGGTTGAGTTGAAGACCTTCAGGAGTGCCGCAGAATTCGACGGCAAAAGCCATTGATGCATCCTCGGCAAATCCGCGGTTGCCCACGGTCTCCTGGCCCGGCGCGTCCTCGAAAAAGAAAGCGACGGGAACGCCGAGTATCGAGGCGATTGCCTGCAACCGGCTGGCGCCAACGCGATTGGTCCCCTTTTCGTATTTCTGTATCTGCTGAAACGTTATGCCGAGATTCTCGCCCAGCTTCTCCTGACTCATTCCCAACATATTGCGACGAAGCCTGATGCGACTTCCGACATGGATGTCGATAGGATTCGGCTTCTTCTTGTTTTCTTCTGCCATTTTTTCCTCGCCGAATTTTTCCGGCTTTTTGTGTTTTTCTGCCCAAACGAAGCCGGCGGCCAGTGCCCCAACACAACGACGTACCGACTTCGAGAAATTTCAGGCCGTTACAGTATGAGTTTCTAATGTGTCGACTGTCAATTCGCCCGTAGCTTTTGCCTTACATTCAATGTGAAAGCGGCCAGGGCAAACAGCAACAAGATCAGCAGTCCGTTAATGCGTCTTTGGCTGGAAGAAACGATGGCTTGATTGGAAATCGGAACATGGACATCGACGGCTCCGCGTGCGTCGATCGCCAGTGCATCGAGGATGCGCCCGCGCGGATCGACGACAGCGGAGATGCCGTTATTGGCTGCACGCAACAAGGGCACCCCGTTCTCCACAGCACGAACCTGCGCCTGCCTGAAATGCTGGTATGGACCCGGCGTGTCACCGAACCACGCGTCGTTCGTGACATTCACAATAAGCTCAGCTGACGCAGCGTCAATCGCCACCAGATCGGGAAAGATGACTTCATAGCAAATGAACGGAAGCACGCGGATGCCACCGGACAGCGTGATCGGATGCCGCTCATTGCCGGCCGCGTAGGTCGTCGGCCCAGCGACGAGCTGTTTGAGTCCTAAGCGGCCAAGCAGGTCGGCAAAAGGCAGATATTCGCCAAAGGGCACCAGATGAACCTTGTCGACAGCATCTGCGATTTCACCCTTGTCGTCGATCGCCACCACCGAATTGTAGTACCGCCTGTCGGCATCTGCCGCCGAGCCGCCCTCCTCCCGGACGACGCCGGCGATCAGCATCTGGCCGTCGCCAAGCATCTCTCCCAGCGCGGTCAGCGCATCGGGACGTTCGGCGAAAAAAAACGGCACGGAGGTTTCCGGCCACAGAATCAATTGCGGCTTGTCATGGCCGGCCTGCGGCGCCTTGGCCGAAAGCCCCATGAGCGTGGCGAAGATCCGGTCGGGCACCGAAGCGTCCCACTTCTCGCTGAGGTCGACAGCCGGCTGCACGATGCGGACGTCGATTGCGCGGGTTGCGGGCTCGACCTTGGCAGCAAGCCTGACATAGCCGAAGCCGACATGGGCCGCGACGAGAACGGCAAGCAGTGCAGCTCCCAGGCGGACATGCCGGCCCGCCGCAAGCAGGGCCGGCAGTGCAAAGACGAAGACCGCCAGCGCGTTCATGCCGACCATGCCGGTCACCGACACGCTCTGCATAAGCAAGGGCACCGGCATCGCCGCGTAGCCGACGGCATTCCACGGGAACCCGGTGAAAAGAAAATCGCGCAGCCATTCCGCCAGGCCGAAGCCGAAGGCAAGAGCGGCGATGCGGCCGATGTCGTTGCTCCACAGCAGCCGGGCAACCGCTGTTGCGAAACCGTAGAAAAAGGCGAGTGCCAGCGGAATTCCGACCACTGCGAAGGGAAGCGCCCAGGCGAAACTGTCGGCCTCGACCAGAAGTGCCGAGCCGATCCACCACAGGCCGGCGAGAAAATAGCCGAAGCCGAACCACCAGCCGATGGCGAAAGCCGGTCGCAAACGCCGGAACCAACCATCGGAAGCTTCGCCGGTCGCACCGTCGAGAAGCCAGACCAGCAGCGGAAACGAAACGAAACCGACGGCGAAGAAATCGTAAGGCGCCTGGGCAAGAACCGCCAGCGCCCCGGCAAGAAACGCCACAAGGGCGCGACGCCAACCCCACAGCAGAATTATCCGGCCGGCCAGGCGCTTCATCAATGCTTCCGAGTCGTTCGAATCACGGCAGAAGATTTATCAGGCCGCAGTCCACGCTCCAAACGGCCACCGCTTCAGCCAGCGTACCGGATTGAATTTCGGCTCGCGACCCGTTGCTGTCATTCGCAATCGTCGAGCCAATGGCAAAACACTGGATGTCTTCGGACCTTGGTAATACGCCTGCTCTCGGCATCAGTGTTTCGAATTATGTGAATATCAGACGATCGGCAATCCGGCGGCTTTCCATTCCGGATAGCATGTGAGGTATGGGAGTTTGTTCACGTCACACGCCGGCGGTGCGGTGCCGCATCGGGAGGCCGCATCCGGAATGTCAACCTGCATGACTCGTGACGGTGCGGGAGACCGGCATGATGTGAGCGAACATGCTGCGGGCGTTCCAGGTCGGGAAGGCTCTTGCGAGCGACAGGTCGCCGTCTAGCTGGATTCGGTCCTCGCGGGTGGCTTGGGACCAACTGAGCTGGCCGGCGTGCCATTTGACGAAAGCTTCGGCTTCCGCCGTGATGTAGAGGTCCTCGTCGAAGCCAGGGTAAGTTTTGCAGATCTCTGTGTCTCCGAGCTCGATGAGTAGCCAATAGCGCTCCCGGTGTGGGCGGCCGGTGAAGTCGAAGCGGATGACGACGCGTCGATCCGGGAGCCGGTCCCGGCGGAGCGCCTTGCACATCGACCACAGGGCCACAAAGGGGTCTAGGTGCTGGGGGGCGATCTCGAGCCAATGCGCGCCCCACTCGCCGAGCGACTGGCAGACGGTGAAGAGGTCGTGGCCCGCCGACGTGAGCTCGTAGTGGCGCCCGCGCCCGTCTGGCTTGGGATTCGACTCGACGACACCGACCCATTCGAGCTGCTTGAGCCGCTCTGAGAGCAGGGTACGGGAGAGTCCGGGCGCGCCCTCCAGGATCTCGCTGAAGCTTCCGCAGCCAAGGTACAGGTTGCGGATGATCAGCGGCGTCCAGCGCTCGGCGAAAATCTCGGCGCCACGGGCGATGGGGCAGTACTGGCCGTATGTCCTCATGACGGACGTCCTCACAACAGCAGTGTTGCGCATCCGCCTCCGATTGTGGAGTCCAGATTGTTGACTATACGGCAGCGGCCCGCCGTGGTCCGATGTGGCCTCTCTCGACGTGAGGAGGACACGATGACGACACCTATGACGACAACAACGTACGCAGAAGCCCACCACGGGAGCATGCAGCCAACCGTCGTGGAAATCGACGGGTTCCGAGGCCGGCTGATCAATGCCAGCCACGCCGACTACGATGTCGCCCGTGCAATCTGGAACGGCGCCATTGACCGGCGCCCGCATCTGATCGCCCGATGCATCGGGACCGCCGACGTGGTCGCGGCCGTGCGCTTCGCTCGCGACCACGATCTAGAGATCGCCATACGGGGCGGAGGCCACGGCGTGGCGGGCACCGCCGTTTGCGACGACGGGATCGTCATCGACCTCTCGGCGATGCGGGGCGTGCGGGTCGATCCCGCCGGCCGCAGGGCGTGGGTGCAGGGTGGCGCGCTGTGGGGCGACGTCGACCGCGAGACGCAGGCCCGCGGCCTGGCCACCACCGGCGGAATCGTGAGCCATACCGGAGTCGCCGGGCTCACCCTCGGCGGTGGCATCGGCTGGCTGATGCGCAAGCATGGCCTCGCGGTCGACAACCTCCTCGCCGCCGACGTCGTGACGGCCGACGGCGAGCGGCTGCGGGCGTCCGAGGACGAGCACCCCGACCTGTTCTGGGCGTTGCGCGGCGGCGGCGGCAACTTCGGCGTGGTCACCTCGTTCGAGTTCCGCCTCCACCCCGTCGGGCCCACGGTTCTGGCCGGGCCTATCCTCTGGGACGCGAGCGACGCCGGGGAGGTCCTCCGTTTCTACCGCGACTTCATCCGCGACGCTCCCGACGATCTCGGCACGGTCGTAAAATTCTGCACCGTGCCGCCTCTATCGGTCATTCCCGAGGAACTGCACTGGCGCCCGGTGGTGATGGTGGGCGCGTGCTACGCCGGGCCGATCGAGGACGGTGAGAAGGCGCTCCGCCCGCTCCGCACATTTCGGACTCCCCTCCTCGATCTGGCCGGGCCCAAGCCGTACGTGGTATTCCAGAGCGCGCTCGACTTGACCGTCCTCCACGGTTGGAACTACTACTGGAAGGCCACCCACCTCCCCGCGCTCCGCGACGACCTCATCGACGTGATCGCCGGGCACGCATTCTCCTGCTCGTCGCCACGGTCGTATGTGGCAATGTTCCATCTGAAGGGGGCGGTGAGCCGAGTGGCCGAGGGCGCGACGGCGTTCGGGAACCGGCAAGCGTCGCACGCGATCATCGTCCACGCTGCGTGGCGGCCCGGCGAGGACTTCGGCGACCGAGAGACGGCCTGGACGAGGGGGTTCCTCGCCGCTCTTGGCCGCTTCCGCGAAGGCGTCTACGTCAATTTCCTCGGCGGCGACGAAGACCCGGGCCGGGTCCGAGAGGCGTACGGCGACTCCGTCTTTGACCGGCTGGCTGACGTGAAGTCCTCGTACGACCCCGACAACGTCTTCCACCATAACCAGAACATCCGCCCGGGGCTGAGTGCCGGTGTGAGCGGTTCCGACGGCGCGGGCGATACTTGATAAATTTGGGGTGGTGTTGGATGGGTGCGACGCTGCCGGAGGCGCCTGGGCGAGTGCATAACCGGGCGCTAGGGCTGCGCGGCCGTGAATGACCGGTATCGGCGCATCTTCCCAATTGAGCACAGGCGTGGGAACTTCCGCTCACCAACCGTAGCGGAAATTTGCGGAATCGAAGATTATGCGCTGATGCACGACTACAATGTTGAATATCGAAGGCTGCGCGAAGCGGGTTTCTCCGGCTGGTCGGGAGCCACCATTGATTGTTGGGTAACGAGACGCTATTGGTGCCAGCCTTCGATGTGTAGATCGCCCAGCCGCTCAGCCTCCTCGCGTGGAACGGAGCGTACGGTCTGGGAAAAGGTCCAGACGTGACCTTCAGGATCGCGCGCCCTGTACTGCCGTTCACCGTAGAACTGGTCAGCAGGCTCCTGGACGATCTCGGCTCCCGCCGCCCTTGCACGATCGCAGTGGGCATCAATGCCGTCCTTGAGGCGCGCACAGACCGACTGACTGCGTGTTCTTGCCCGCGACCGACGCGGGGCTGGCGACATGGTCGGCCCATTCGGCATCGACGATGATATAGCCGTCACCGAACCGCATCTCGGAGTGGACGAGCCTGCCATCAGCGTCGCCGACCACCATGCTTGGCTCGAATCCGAAAGCCTTTTCAAGCCAGATCAATGCGGCGCGCGGATTCTTGTAGAATATGCCAGAGCCCAAGGTTGAGTGCTTGAACGGATCGTCGACCGTCATCGGGCGAGCGGCGTCTTTCAAGCCTGCTCGGCGCGCACCGCGCGCCGGCGGCGCTCGCCCTTTTGGGTCTCCACGATGCGCACGCGCTTGACGCGGCGTGGATCGGCGTCGAGCACAAGGAATTCGAAACCAGGTATGGCCTGCACCACTTCGCCGCGGGCCGGAACACGGCCAAGCGTGTTGAAGATCATGCCGCCGATCGTGTCGACATATTCGCCATGCTCGCCGGCGGCGAAATCCTCGCCGATCATCTTGGTGACTTCGTCGATCTCGGCCTTGCCGTCGACGACGAACACGCCCTCGCCGGTCTGGGTGATCATCGGCTCGTCCTCGTCATGCTCGTCCTCGATGTCGCCGACCACCATCTCGACGATATCCTCGAGCGAGGCCAGACCATCAGTGCCGCCATATTCATCGATGACCAGCGCCATCTGGGTGCGCATCGCCTGCATCCGCCCCATGAGATCGGAGGCGAGCATCGACGGCGGCACGAAAAGCACCGGGCGGATCAGGTTCAGGTCGCCGATGGTGCGCGCGAGATCGACCTTGGCAAGATCGAGAAGCGTGGTGGCGGCGGCTTTCCTGGTCGTCCTGCCCTTCCTGACGCGGGCGATCTTGGTGATGTGAGCGAGGACGTCGCGGATGTGGACCATGCCGCGCGGGTCGTCGAGCGTTTCCGAATAGACCGGCATGCGGGAATGGCCGGACTGCTCGAACAGTCCCAGAAGATCGCCCAGGTTCGTCGTGATCTCGACCGCCTCGATATCGGCGCGCGGCACCATGACGTCCTCGACGCGCACCTCGCGCAGGCGCAGGATGTTGTTGAGCATGGCCCGCTCGCCGGGCGAGAAGGATCCGGGATCGCTCGCCGTTTCGGCAAGCGCGTCGGCGATCTCCTCGCGCAGGCTGGTGCCGTTGCGCTGCCTGAACAGGCCGAGCACGCGATCGAACAGGGAAGGACCGGCAGGCGATGGCTCGCTGTCGAAGCTGCCGGTCGGGATACTCGGACTAGAGCCCTCTTCCGTCTGTTCGGATGGCTTGGTCGCACTGCCGGCGTCTGGGCGGGCGGCAGTCTCTGGTTTGTCGTTCATCGTCGTCCGGTCATTTGATCTTTTTAGTTACGCGTAGGGATCGGGAATGGCAAGCCTCGCAAGTGCTGCGCGTTCGACGGCTTCCATTTCCTCGGCCTCGGCGTCGGTCTCGTGATCGTAGCCCAGCAAATGCAGCAGGCCGTGGATGACGAGATGGATGATATGGTTCTCGACAGGCTTGTCTTCCAGTGCGGCTTCCCGCGCGACCGTCTCGGCGGCCAGCACGATGTCGCCCAGCATGGGGGGCAGCGGACCGCCCTTCGCGAGCGGAAAAGCCGGGAAAGACAAGACGTTGGTCGGTTTGTCCTTGCCGCGCCAACCGGCATTGAGGCTGCGGATATGGGCATCGTCAGAAAAGACGATGCTGAGCTCGGAATAGCCGGCCGCGCCGGTTTCGGCAAACGCAGCGGCGACGGCGCGATCGACCAGCCGCGTCAGCGCGACCTCATCCGGCCAGTCGCCCGCTTCGACCGCTATGTCGATGTCGACGGGAACCGGAAGGTCCCCGCCTACAGACTTTTTGTCCTCAGCCATAAGGCCGCATCATCAGCCTTCGGCGCCGAGGCCCCGGGCCAGCTTGCCGTCGCGGTCGTAGGCCTTGACGATCTCGGCGACCAACGGATGCCTGACGACGTCGCCTTCGTTGAAGCGCACCGTCACCATGCCGGTTACGCCGTCGAGGATCCTGAGCGCCTCGACCAGACCGGATTTGGTGTTTTGCGGCAGGTCGATCTGGGTCGGATCGCCGGTGACGATCATGCGTGAATTCTCGCCGAGACGGGTCAGGAACATCTTCATCTGCATCGGCGTGGTGTTCTGCGCCTCGTCGAGGATGACGGCGGAGTGCGCCAGCGTGCGGCCGCGCATGAAGGCCAGCGGCGCGATCTCGATCACCTCGGCGGCTATCGCCCGCTCGACCTTGTCGGCCGGCATCATCTCGTAAAGCGCGTCGTAGAGCGGCCGCAGATAGGGATCGACCTTCTCCTTCATGTCGCCGGGCAGGAAGCCGAGCCGCTCGCCGGCCTCGACGGCCGGCCGCGACAGCACGATGCGCTCGACCATGCCGCGTTCGAGCAGCATCGCCGCATGCGCCACGGCGAGGAAGGTTTTTCCAGTGCCAGCCGGGCCGATGCCGAACACGAGTTCGGACCGCTCCAGCGCGCGCATATAGGCGTCCTGGTTGAGCGAACGGGCATAGATCGTCTTCTTGCGCGTCGATATCTGGGCGGCGGACACCTTGCCCTTGCGCTCCAGCGTCGGCAGCGTCAGCTGGTCGTCGGCGGCGATCGCCATGCGCACGGCGCCGTCGACGTCCGATTGGCCGATGTCAGCGCCTTTCTGGAGAATGCCGTAGAGATTATCCAGGGCGCGGCGCGCCTGCTCGGCGGCCGAGGCGGAGCCCTTGATGGTCAGCTGGTTGCCTCGCGAGCGGATATCGACGCCAAGCTTCTGCTCAAGCCTGGCCAGATTTTCGTCGAACTGGCCATAAAGGGCGCTGGCAAGCTTGTTGTTGTCGAAAGTCAGAACGATGTGCGCCATATCCGAAGCCCCCGATGGTAGGTTCTGGGGCAGGTTCTTCACTTCCGCAGCGCTCAACCGTCTCTCCTCATCTGCCGAGACCTTCAGGCCAATTCGGCGAACAGGCTGTTGTAACCCGTCTTCGTGATTCGTACCTGGATAATCTCACCGATTTCGCCGGACATTTCATCAACAATAACCGGCTGCAGCCACGGCGAGCGGCCGACCTTCTGGCCGGCCTGGCGACCCGGCTTCTCGATCAGCGTGTCGATGGTGCTGCCGACCAGGCTCGCGCCGAAATCCTGCTGCTGCTTCAGCAGCAGCGCCTGCAGCCGCTGCAGGCGCTCGTCCTTGACGGCTTCCGGCACATGATCGGCCATTTCTGCGCCCGGCGTGCCGGGGCGCGGTGAATATTTGAACGAGAAGGCCGAGGCATAGTTCACCTGGCGGACAAGGTCCATCGTCGCCTCGAAATCCGCATCCGTCTCGCCGGGAAAGCCGACAATGAAGTCGCCCGAAAGCGCGATATCGCTCCGTGCGGCGCGGATCCGGTCGAGCAGCGTCAGATAGTCCTTTGCCGTATGCCTGCGGTTCATCGCCTTGAGTGTGCGGTCGGAGCCGGATTGCACAGGCAAATGCAGATAGGGCATCAGCGCCGGCAAATCACGGTGGGCGGCGATCAATTCGTCGTCCATGTCGCGCGGGTGGCTGGTGGTATAGCGCAACCGCGCCAGCCCGGGAATCTCGGCCAGCCGGAACAGCAGGCGGCCAAGACCCCATTCCTCGGTCTTGCCCCCTTTGGCTTCGCCCTCGCCATGCCAGGCATTGACGTTCTGGCCAAGCAGCGTCACCTCGCGCACGCCGGCTTGCGCCAGCCGCTCGGCCTCGGCGACGATCTGCGCCACCGGCCGCGACACTTCCGAGCCTCTGGTATAGGGCACGACGCAGAAGGTGCAGAACTTGTCGCAGCCCTCCTGCACGGTCAAAAACGCCGTAACGCCGCGCCTGATGATCTCGGCGCGCTTCGGCTGCGGCAGATGCTCGAATTTGTCCTCGATGGCATAGTCGGTCTCGACGATCTTTTCGCCGCCGCGCACCCGTGCCAGCACGTCGGGCAGCCGGTGATAAGTCTGGGGGCCGATGACCAGATCGACGGCGGGCGAGCGGCGGATGATCTCGGAGCCCTCGGCCTGCGCCACGCAGCCGGCGACACCGACCAGCATCTCGCGGCCGGCCCGAGCCCGTTCGGCCTTCATCTCACGAATGCGGCCGAGTTCGGAATAGACCTTTTCGGCGGCTTTCTCGCGGATATGGCAGGTGTTGAGCAGCACCAGATCGGCCTCGGCGATGGCGTCCGTCGCCACATAGCCGTCGGCGGCCAGCGCGTCGGTCATGCGCTGCGAATCGTAGACGTTCATCTGGCAGCCATAGGTCTTAACGAAGACCTTCCTGCTTGCGGCAGACGGCGCGACCGCACTTTCGGCGGCAGTATCGATGTCGTCCCGTTCTATCGTATTCAATTCCATCCGGCGGCTTCTAACGCCTTTCCCCGACAAAAAACAGACGAATCTACTCTATAGCACCGCGCGTCCTCTTGGACGCGCAAAGGATGCTGGTGCACTTGAATTTGCGCTGGAGCTTTTCCGGCCTACCGGCTCGGGTGTGGATCGGCGAGCGCCGCCTGCACCATATCGCGCACCTGGCTCTCCATCAGCCTTGCCGTTTCCTTGCGGTTGGAACCCTTGGAAAAGGCAACCGGCTCGCCGAAATGCACTTCGACATCGAGCCCGCCCTCTGCCATCAGGACCTTGAGATGCGGCATCAAATCCTCGTCACCGACCCAGGCGGCAATCGGCCGGTGCCTGCGGCCGAGCGGCACGCCGTGCAGGCGCGTATAGACGATCGCCACCGGCTGGATGAAGACCCTTTCGGCCGCCCCTTCCGAAATCGCCATCGAGGCGGCCCCGAACAGCGTGCTCTTGAACGGCAAGATCATGTTGCCGTCGCCGGTCGAACCTTCGGCAAACAGCACCATGGCGTCGCCCTTGGCCATGCGGTTGGCGATCTCGCTCGCCTGGTCGCCCGACGAACGCTTGCGCTCGCGCTCGATGAAAACCGTGCGCTGCAGCTTCGACAACATGCCGATCAGTGGCCAGCCGGCCATGTCGGCCCTGGCGATGAACGTCACGTCGGCCATCGACCCCAGCACCATGATGTCGGTCCAGGAGACGTGGTTCGACGCAACCAATAGCGGGCGCTGATTGGACAGGGTCCCCTTGACATGAATGCGCATGCCCAGCGCCCGGATGATGAGCCGGTGCCAAAGCTTCAGGATGAACGTCTCGCGCCAGAGCCCGGTCTTCATCGACAGGATCTGCAACGGCACGAGGATCAACGAGCCTACGACAACGAGGCCCAGCGCCAGGAAAATCCTGATTTTTCCGATCATCCGCTCTTGGCCCTGCCCCATCTATGGCTAGAGCGACGTGCGCCCAATTGTACGCACAAAGTGCGCTCTAGCATTTTGAATCTGCGCATCCGAATCTACGCATTGTGCTTTCCGAAAATCGGTTCCGATTTGCGGGCCGATGCGCTACCGAAGATCGCGGCGCATGACAAGCGCCCCGGTCGGGCCGTGCTCGGGCGATCTGTAATAGTTGGCACGTTTGCCGACCTCGCGGAATCCGAGCCGCCGGTAGAGCGCGATCGCGGCGACGTTGGTCTCGTCGACCTCGAGGAAAAGCGCCTCGGCGCGTTGTGCGTGCAGTTCGCGCAGAACGGCATCCATCAATTGCCAGCCGAGCCCCTGGCGGCGATGGGAGCGCGCCACCGCGACAGTCAGGATCTCGCCTTCGCCGGCCGCCAGGCGCGCCAGCACGAAACCGACCGGCGGCTTGGCACCCTGTCCGGTCTCGCGCGCGGCATAGCCGAACACCGTGTCCTGCTCGAGCAGTGCGGCGAATTCGTCGTCGGTCCACGGCCGGACGAAATCCTCGCGATGCAGCACCGACATGGCCGCGCTGTCGGCAATCGTCAGCGGCTCGAGCGCAAAGTCCCTGCGGCGCGGCTGGAGGAAAGGAATGCGCATCAGTTTTTCTTCCCGGCTTTCTTCCTGGACAGGATAAACCCCGCCTGCGGCTTGGCGTCCGCCCCGCGCAAATAAAGCGGTTTCGGCTTTTCGCCTTCACCCTTGGTAGCGGCCAGCCGGGCATAGATTGCGATATCCGCAGTGGCACTCGTCGGGCCGATGTCGAAGGCGCGCCCGACCGAAGCGGCAATTTGCGATGTCGCCGTGCCGGCCATAACCGGAGACCTATCCACCGCCATGGCGGCGGCTTGCGAAAGCGTGGTCACCGCGGGACCGTAAATCAAAACGGATGCTTCGTCGTAAAGTGCTGCATGGATTTCCTCGCGGCCGACGTCGAGCGCGACCAGCACGGCGCGGCCGGGAAATGTCTCTTTCGCCTGCGCAGCCAGCGCTTCCAGCGTCGTCACCCCGATTGCCGGAATTTTCAGCGCCAGCGCCAGGCCCCGCGCCGCCGAGACACCGACGCGAAGGCCGGTGAAGGAGCCCGGACCGGTGGAGACAGCGATGGCGCCGAGGCCGGCATAGTCGGTCTCGGCCGCCTTCAACGCCTCCTCGATCACGGCCATCAAATGCTCGGCATGGCCCTTGCCGAGATCGAACACCGAACGGCCGAGCTCCTTCCGGACGGCCGCGTCGTAGACGCAGGCGGCGCAGAGATTGGCGGCGCAGTCGATGGCAAGCAACTTCATGAGGCGGCCGGTTGGAGCACCCGATTGGGCACAGGGGTTCGAAAAACAATTTCCCTGTGCCTGCCATGGCTCGTCCCCGCAAGGGGATAATGCATAATTCGTTTGGCGGCTTCGCTTCGATCTCGCCCGAAGGCGGTACCTTCCAGCGAGCGTGACCGTTTGGGAACCGGTGCCGGACGCACTTATCCGGCCTGCTCGATGCGCAGCATGTGATTGTCCCAGACATAGTCCGGTTCGGACCTTATTGCGCCGCCCGCTTCGACGATTTCGCCGGTGCCTGTCGTCGCCATGAAGCTCGCCCCGTCGGGCGCCACGCCGCAGACCTCGGCCAGCGCGCTGGTGGCGACGATCCGGCCGCTGGCCGCATCGATGACGGCAAGCGAGTTGCCTTCCGGCGAGGACACGGCGACGGTACCGGCAGCAGGGTTGGCAGCGACCGAGCCTATATAGTTCCTGAAGCCGGACAGCACGTCGCCCGGCATGTCGAGCAGTTGCAGATCCTTGCCGCGGGCGGCGCGGCCGACCAGCAGCGGACGATCGCTGCCCGGCCCCCTGTACTGGCCGCCGAACCAGACCGTGCCGGATTTGTCCGTGTCCAAGTGCCGGATCGAAAGCTGGTGCAGCGCCGGCGGCAATTCGTGCTTTTCGACGAGGTCACCGGTGAGGCGGTCGACCAGAACATAGGATGGCTTCATCGTCGCAATGTTGAGCTCGGCGCGGCCATAATCGGGATGCGTCTCGATGCCGCCATTGGCGACGGCAATCGTCCTGCCGTCGCCCAGCAGCAGAAGCTCGTGCGGGCCCATGCCATAGGTCGGGAACTCACCAACCCGCTTGAATCTCGCACGCGCGTCGTAGACACCGACCACGCCGGCGGCATTGTCGAAATCGTTCTCGGTGGCGTAGAGCAGCGCACCGTCGGTCGAAAACACGCCATGGCCGAAGAAATGCCGTCCACTTACGCTGGCAATGGTCAGCGGCTCGTCGCGGCCCGTGTGGTCGAAGACCACCGCGAAGGTGCCGGGCTGCCTGGCAAAGACCACGGAGCGTTTCGACACCGGATCGAAGGTGACGTCATGACCGCGGGCGGGCAGGTCGATAGCGTGCAGGACCTTGCCGGCTTCGGACAGGATGGCCGCGCCATAGCTGCCGTCGCGCTTGACGAACGCGGTGGCGAAGACGGCGTCGGCGGCAAGCGTCTTTGCCAATGCCGAAGGCACCATCGCAGCAACAAAGCCAACGCCTGCGGCCCTGAGGAAATCACGACGATCGATCAGCGCCGTGCGCATAACTAGTCGCCGTCCAGCGACGAGAAGCCAGCGGTCAGGCCGAATTCGGCGGTCAGCCTGGTGCCGATCAGGGTCGTCAGGCTGGATGTCACCAGCGAAAAGTGGTCGAGCTTCTGGCGCAGCGACGGATCGGCGAGCGCCTTGTCGATCGGACCTCTGATGGCCGTGGCGTCGGCGGCCCCGTTGACGAGCTGGATGTGGATCGATTCCGCCATCCAGCGTGCGTCGGGCGACAGCGCGTCGCCAAGCTGCGAGGCCTGGAACAGCGCGTCCACGCCTGCAAGATTTCCGGTCAGCGAACGCGCGGTGTTATGTGAGCGCCAATAGATCGCCTGTCTGGGCTTGTCGGCCTCCGGGCTACTGCCCAGAAAGCCTTTCAGGCGCACGTCACGGACCATCTCCAGTTCGTTGATGAAGACGCCGACCAGTTCGGTCACCGCTTCCGTGCCGTCGCGGTAGAGCGAATTTTGCGGGCCCGGATTGGCCCAAAGTGCTGCAAAACCGTCGGGCCTGCTCCAGGCGTCGCTGACCTCGGCAGCAATCGTTTTGATGTTGCCGGCGACGGCCGCGCCGTAAGCGCAACGATACGGATTGTCCTTGCCGGCGAGCCGCTCGGCGCCATCGCCGTAAAGCACGAATTCCAGCGCGCCGAGCCCTTGCATGGCGACGCTCTTTGTCGCCAGCTGGACCGGATCGGCGGCGGTCCGGTCCTTACTGGCCAGCGCCGCCTGCACCTGCCTCAGGCCGATGCTCTTGCGGTCCGGCCAGAACAGCAAGCGCTCCAGCCGGTTGTTCTGCGTGATCGGCCCGATGCGGATGATCTCGACGACCGACCAGGCATCCACGGTGCCGGAGAACTCGGCGCGCGCCGCATCGAGATGGTCCTGCGAGGGCGCGTCGCAAAGCGTGCGCATTGCCTTGGTCAGGCTGTCCGCATGGTCATGCAGGCGCGCATAGGCCGGGCGGACAAAGCCGTCGATGGCCCGCTGGATCACGTCGGAAGCCTTGACTGCGGCGGACGCCGGCAATGCGCCGGCGAGGACCAGCGGGAGAACCAGGACAAGCGCCAGACGCTTCGACATCAGAACGACTCCAGGAATTTGACCAGTGCGTCACGATCGGCCGCATCGGCGGCGGCAAAGCGGTCGCGCGCCTTCTGCCCCTCGCCGCCATGCCACAGGATCGCTTCGGTCAGGGTGCGCGCGCGCCCGTCATGTAGGAAGAAGCTGTTGCCGTTGACGGTCAGGGTAAGACCGATGCCCCACAGCGGCGGCGTGCGCCATTCGCTGCCGGTAGCCTCGCCCACCGCTTGCCCGTCGGCGAGGCCCGGCCCCATGTCATGCAGCAGAAAATCGGAATAGGGCCAGATCAACTGGAAAGCCTGCGCCTTGTTGGGCGTTCCGCGCCGGGTGACGAATTTCGGCGTATGACAGGAAATGCAGCCCATGTCGTAGAACAGTTTTTTGCCGGCCAGCACGTCGGGCTTGTCGAGGTCGCGTCGCGCCGGCACGGCGAGATTTTGCGAATAGAAGGTGACGAGGTCCATCACCGGCGACGGCGCCTCGACCGGGCCGAGGCGCTCCTGTACGCCGTTCGGCATGGCAAGACATGCCTTTTCGGCCGCGGTGCAATCGCCCCAGTGGTTTGGCACTTCCGGCGTCGAAATGCCGATGTCGCCAGCGAATGCGTCCGCCGCTTGCTGGCGGATCGATGGCGTCTGCCCCTTCCAGCCGAAGCGGCCGAGCGTCAGCTCGCCGCTCTGGCCGTCACGCACGATGTTGGGCTTGCCGGAAATGCCGTCACTATTCCGATCGTCCGGATCGGCATGGGCGAGCATGTCCGCCGGCGCGATCTGCTCGACCAGGCCGAGGCCGATCATCGGCGGCGTCATGCGCGGCGAAAGCGTGGTCTGCGGATCGAGCGGCCCGTTGGCAAGATCATCGACCGAATAGCTCGGCTTGCGCAGCGAAACCACCGTGCCGTCCGGCAGCGTGACTTTCTGCTCCTGATAGTCGACACGCATCCGGCCTTCGCCCCGAAGGCCTGGAACGGCCAGGTCCTGCAATTGCGAGCCGTAGACCGGATCGGGGAAGTTGAGCACCTTGCGGGCGGCCAGCGCTGCCTTCTCCTCCTCGGTGCTCGCTTGCCGCGCCAGCCGCAGGAACGTCGAGGTGGTACCGCTGTCGGCTTCCGGCGGATGACCGCGACCGTCCTTCAGATGGCAATTCTGGCACGCCCGCTCGTTGAACAGCGGCCCAAGCCCGTCCGATGCCTGCGTCGACGAGGGCGACGACACCCAATTCTTGCGAAAGAGGGCATTGCCGAGCTTGAAGGTACCTTGTTCCTCGAAAGTGATATTGGTCGAGGATTGCGAGAAGGCGTCTTTGTTGACACCTTTCCGCGACGTGCCGGCGCCGCCCTGCATCGGCTCGAACTGCTCGGGCTTGGAAAAATCCTTGGTCGGCATGGTTATTGCGATGACGCGCGCCAGATCCTTCGGCGTCAGATCGGTGCGGCTGGTGGCGAGGCCCGCCGGTTCGGGCGCGCCGGCCAGCGCCGAGGCCGTATGTGCGACCACTACGGCAAGCGAAAGCCAGCGACGCCAGCTGTATCCCGGGTTTTGCTGGAACGGCAGGCCGTAATCCTCGGCCCGCCGCAAGCGGCGCAAGAAATCTAAGCGGCGCCGCATTCCTGCATGTCCCTAATCCGCCTCGTCGGCCGATGCCGCGTTGAGCTGGCCGTATTTTTCTTCGCCGATCGAGGCGAGCAGGTCGAGTTGCGTCTCGAGGAAATCGATGTGACCTTCCTCGTCGGACAGCAGATCCTCGAACAGCTTCATCGTCACGTAGTCGCCTGCTTCTTCGCAAATCTCACGCGAACGCTTGTAGGCAGTGCGCGCGTCATATTCGCCGGCAAGATCGGATTCGAGCACTTCCTTGACATTCTGTCCGATGCGCAGCGGTGCTACGGACTGCAGGTTCGGATGGCCTTCGAGGAAGATGATGCGAGCCACGAGCCGGTCGGCATGGTGCATCTCCTCGATCGATTCCGCGCGTTCCTTCTTTGCCAGCTTGGCGTATCCCCAGTCTTCCAGCAGCCGGAAATGCACCCAGTACTGATTGACCGCTCCAAGTTCCAGAAACAGAGCCTCGTTAAGCCGCTCTATGATCTGCTGTTCGCCTTTCATGGGTTCTGCTCCCGTATTGGACGCGCAGGCCTCTGACGCGATCCAGGTGTGAAACGACATCCACGCCGCTCGCCTCCGAGCGGGTGTGGTAATTTTCGGTTACCCGAATGATCGTTTCGACCACATTTGGGAAGCAGCCGCAACAGCGACCACGCTTCTGCATGGCATGATAGATCTTCGCCGGCACGATAAGCTGCCAGGGATCCTGATCCAGCAGCCCGACGATCGTCTGCTCAATCTCCTTTTCGGTGATGATGTTGCAATGGCAGATCAGCATTATTTGCTCTGTATGGCTGACGGCACTTGCTCGGCGCCGTGTGGCTTATTTCTCAATCGAACCGAAAACCGATTTCCACTTTTCTTTATGCGGACCTTCAGTTCGGGATCGTGCTCAAGGCAACGCCTTACTGGAACACTTTGTCTGGCGCATCGAGGCTGTCGGAGCCCTCGAACGCGATGGCATTGAGTTTCAGGGTGCCGACGGCGCGTTCGATCGATTTGGTCTGGTCGACCAGCGCGTCGATCGCCGCCTGCACGGTGGCATTGCCTTCCGCGTTGCCTTCGCCGATCTGCTGGTCATAGGACTCGCCGCCAAGCGCCCGCGCCTTGATGGCTTCCATCTTGGTCACGGTGACATCCAGCTTGTCCGACAGTTCCTTGTCGATCGCCGGATCGGCCTCCTTGACCATATCGGACACCGAAGGGCCTTCGACGACGGTGCCGTCGAGGCGCGTGTAGCTGCCACGATAGGCGGCGCGAATGCCGACGGCATCGTAGAGATGCGAGTCGTAGGTGTTGTCGGAGAAGCAGTCGTGCTCCTCTTCCGGATCGTGTAGCAGCAGGCCGAGCTTCATGCGCTCACCGGCGAGTTCGCCATAGGACAGCGAGCCCATTCCGGTGAGGATGGCCGAGATGCCGGCTTTCGGCTCGCCATCGACGAGGTTCTTGCGGGCGCCGCCGCCTTCCTTCCAATCGTTGACCATATCCTGCAGATCGGAAACCAGAAGGTCGCTCGCCGACTTCAGATACTGCGCGCGACGATCGCAATTGCCGCCGGTGCAGTTGGCGAGATCGTAGTCCGTGTAGGGCCGCTCGCCGGCGCCCGGGCCGGTGCCGTGCAGGTCCTGGCCCCACAGCAGGAATTCGATGGCGTGATAGCCGGTCGCCACATTGGCCTCGATGCCGCCGGCCTCCTGCAGAGTGCCGGAGAGGAACTCCGGCGTCAGATTGGTGGCGTCGATCTTCTTGCCGTCGACCTCGATCGACTTGTTGGCGATCACATTGGCGGTGTAGAGCGCATTCGCGTCCGACTCGGTGCCGTAGTTCTCGGCGACATAGTCGATCAGCCCCTCGTCCAGCGGCCAGGCATTCACCTTGCCTTCCCAGTCGTCGACGATGGCATTGCCGAAGCGGTACACTTCGGTCTGCTGATAGGGAACGCGCGACGCCTTCCAGGCCTCGCGGGCGGCAGTCAGCGTTTCCACCGAAGGTTTGGAGAGCAGCGCCTCGACGGCCTTGTCGAGCGCCTGCGCCGCGGTCAGCGAATCCTGATACTTGGCGAGCGCAATGTCGGAATAGGTCTTGATGACCGCCTTGGCATCGGTTTCCGCCTTGGCCGGCAACACGAATATCGCCGCCGTTAATGCCGCCGTAGCGCCGATCGCGGCGAGCCTGCCATATCGTGCCGTGATCATCGCTCTCATGATTGTCATCTCCTCGGAATTCAGTGAAATGCCGGCGCCAAAGGCGCGTCGGCAGGCAATCGGCGCCAAGGCAGATCCACGCCATTGGGCGAGAAACAGGCTGCGGCATAGCGCGGTTTGCGGAAGAAAGACATCGAAATGCCTCCAATCGAAAGGGTTCAAGGCCCAGACATCAAAGGGATGCGCTTGACGCACAAGCTTCCATAAAGCGATGAAGGCGCCGGAAGTCAACCAATTTCAGTGAGAAAAGCCAATCGAAACAACAGTTTAGAATTATTCTAAACTGCAAGTGTCAACTTTAGCCGCATTTTACCGTGTCGTCGTTAAACGGCACTATTGACGGACCGCCATTCCGGGTGCGACCCGCAAAGGCGGTCTTGCGGCGGCGCCAGACAATCGCCACTTGGCGAGACGTCCTAAACTTGGATTAAGGAATTGGGGCTGCGATGAAAAACGGTGTGGTCATTGTCGGTGCGGGTCATGCGGGCGTGCAAGCGGCCGCCAGCCTGCGCGAGGACGGGTACGACGGACCCGTGATCCTCGTCAGTGACGAGCACGAACTGCCCTACCACAAGCCGCCGCTGTCGAAGACCTTCATCAAGGATCAAGAGGCCAAACCGCAGCCGCTGCGCGGTGAGGCGTTTTATACCGGCAGCGCGATCGACTACCGGCCGGGCATTCGAATCGAGCGCATCGATGCCGACGGCCGCAGGCTGGAGATATCAGGGGGTGGCGTGCTGCCGTTCGACCGGCTCATCCTGGCGACCGGTTCGCGGCCGCGCATCCTGCCGCTGCCGGGTTCGGATTTTTCAGGCGTTGTGTCGCTGCGCTCGCT
Source organism: Mesorhizobium sp. WSM4807 (assembly GCF_055811615.1). NCBI lineage: Bacteria > Pseudomonadati > Pseudomonadota > Alphaproteobacteria > Hyphomicrobiales > Phyllobacteriaceae > Mesorhizobium > Mesorhizobium sp. WSM4807. The sequence continues at coordinate 415,510 of NZ_JBVVQY010000001.1, read as the reverse complement.
CGCCGACGCGCGGCTGATCCGTGAATTGAGCGCACGGAGCGAGGATGTCGTCATCCTCGGCGGCGGCTTCATCGGACTGGAGATCGCCGCAACGCTCAAAGCGGCCGGCCGCAAGGTCACGGTAGTCGAGGCGGTCGACCGACTGCTCGGCCGGGCAGTGGCGCCGGTCATCGCGCGCCATGTACGGCAGCGGCTGGAAGCGACCGGTGTCCGCATCCTTACCGGCACCACGATTGCGCGGCTCGAAGGTGAGAGCGGCCGTGTCGCGGCCGCGGTCACCTCAAGCGGCGAGCGCCTGCCGGCGCAGATGGTCATCGTCGGCATCGGCGTCGTTCCGAATGTCGAACTGGCGCAAGCCGCAGGCATCGCTATCGCCAACGGCATCAGCGTCGACCAGCAGATGCGCACGTCGGTGCCCGAAATCCTCGCCATCGGCGACGCCGCCTCCTACCGGCACTGGCTCACCGGCGGCGATGTGCGGCTGGAATCGGTGCAGAATGCCACCGACCAGGCACGTCTTGCCGCCCGCACCATCGTCGGCCATGCGGACGCCTTTGCGGCGGTGCCATGGTTCTGGTCCGACATCGGCGACATGAAGCTGCAGATGGTCGGCCTGATTTCGGGCGGCGACAGCCATGTCGTGCTGGGCGATGTCAACGAGAACAGATTCTCCATCTATCACTATGCTGGAAATCGTCTGCTCGGCATCGAATCGGTCAATCGGCCGGGCGACCATATGCTTGGCCGCAAGATGCTCGGCGCCGGCTTCTCGCCAATGCCGCAGACAGTTGCGACGGGGCCGGACGGACTGAAGGCGGCGCTCGCCGCCTTCCAGCAGGAAGAGCCCGTCCGCGCCGCTGAATAAGGATATGTTGATATTCAGGTGATGCCGGCCTGCGAACGGCGGTTTCCTGCGCTTCCGGTACTCACGTACCCGAAAGTACGCTCCGTTTCGGTTCTCGGAACCCACCATTCTCGGCGCGGCCTGACCTGAATCTCATCACATCCCGGAGCAGACGAGGGTCAGGCGGCGCGGACCTCGCGGATCGAGCTTTCCAGGACGTCGAGCGCTTCGTTCATGACTTCGTCCTGGATAGTGATCGGCGCCAGGAAGCGGATGACGTTGCCGTAGACGCCGCAGGTGAGCAGGATCAGCCCCTTGTCGAGCGCCTTGAGCCGGACCGCATTGGCGATCTCGGCCGATGGCAAGCCTTTCTTCACATCGTTGAACTCGACAGCGTTCATGAAGCCCGGGCCTCTGATATCGACGATCTCCGGCGCGTCGTCGCGGATCGATTGCAGCCGCTGCTTCAGCCGGTTGCCCAGCGTGTTGGCGCGGTCGCAGAGCTTTTCCTCTTCGATCACGTCGAGCACGGCATGCGCCGCGGCGACGCCGATCGGGCTGCCGCCATAGGTGCCGCCGAGCCCGCCGGGGTTGGGCGCATCCATGATCTCGGCGCGGCCGGTGACCGCCGACAGCGGGAAGCCGCCAGCCAGGCTCTTGGCCATGGTGGTGATGTCGGGGGCCACTTCGTGATGATCCATGGCAAACATCTTGCCGGTGCGGGCAAAGCCGGTCTGCACCTCGTCGGCAATCAACAGCATGCCGTGCTGGTCGCAGATCTTGCGCAGCGCCGTCATGAACTCGCGCGGCGCCTCGTAAAATCCGCCCTCGCCCTGCACCGGCTCGACGATGATGGCGGCGACGCGGGCCGGATCGACATCGGCCTTGAACAGCCGGTCGAGCGCGGCCAGCGAATCGGCGACCGAGATCCCGTGCAGCGCCACCGGGAACGGCGCGTGGAAGACATCGGCGGGCATGGCGCCGAAGCCGACCTTGTAGGGCACGACCTTGCCGGTCAGCGCCATGCCCATGAAGGTGCGGCCGTGGAAGCCGCCGGCAAAGGCGATGACCGCCGGCCGGCCGGTGGCGTTGCGGGCGATCTTGATGGCGTTCTCCACCGCCTCTGCGCCGGTGGTGACGAATATCGTCTTCTTGTCGAATTTGCCCGGCAGCATGCCGTTCAGCCGTTCGGCCAACCTGACATAGCTCTCATAGGGCACCACCTGGTGGCAGGTATGGGTGAAGCGGTCGAGCTGCGCCTTGACCGCCTCGATCACCTTGGGATGGCGGTGGCCGGTATTGACGACGGCGATGCCCGAGGAGAAATCGATGTAGCGGCGGCCTTCGACATCCCAGATTTCCGAGTTTTCGGCGCGGTCGGCATAGATTTGCGTGGTCATGCCGACGCCGCGTGAAATCGACTGGTTCTTGCGTTCGGAAATGGCTGAATTCTTCATGATGTCCCTTACCCGGCGGCGCCGGTTCTCGTTTGGATGACTGCCGGGAATTGTTCTGACCTTATTTCACGTTTTCCTCAAGTTGGCACTGGCGGCAGGCGATTGGGCCTGCCGCCATTGGCGTCGTATTCCTTCGCGCCCCCCTCTGGCCTGCCGGCCATCTCCCCCACGGGTGGGGAGATTGGCCGTCACCACTGATTCCGCCAATCGCGAACGTTGCGGAAGGAGCGCCGTCGACGAAGCTGCCCACCTCCCTCCTTGTTGTGGGGGAGATGCCAAGTTTTGGCAAAGAGGGCAGGCCAGAGGGGGGCGCGAAGGAATACGACGCTGACAGCTGAATTTGACTCACGCCGTTCGCACGAACCCGTCGCTGGCCCTGAGCAGGTTGCGCGTATAATCCTTGCTGACGCGGCGCTCGACGAGGTCGCCTGCAGTGAGGTGCTCGACCGCCTCGCCGTTCTGCATCACCATCAGCCGCTCGCACATATGGGTGATGATGGCGAGGTCGTGGCTGACCATCAGGAAGGTCAGTTTGCGCCGCCGCCGGATCTTCTCCAGCAGGTTGAGCACTTCGGCCTGCACGGAGGCGTCGAGCGCCGAAGTCGGCTCGTCGAGCAGCAGGATCGACGGTTCGAGGATCAGGGCGCGCGCAATCGCCACGCGCTGGCGCTGGCCGCCCGACAATTGATGCGAATAACGGAAGCGGAAGCCGGTTCCGAGGCCAACCTCATCCAGCGCCCGTTGGATGCGCTTCTCACTATCGGCAAAGCCGTGGATGGCGAGCGGCTCCTGCAGCAGGCGGTCGACGGTCTGGCGCGGATGCAGCGAGCCATAGGGATCCTGGAAGACCATCTGCACCTCGCGATAAAAGGCCTTGTCGCGGCGGGCGCCGAGTTTTTTGCCGTTGACCGTGATGCTGCCCGACGCGGCCGGTGCGAGGCCGGCGATCGCCCTCAGCAGCGTGGACTTGCCGGAGCCGGATTCGCCGACCAGGCCGAAGGATTCGCCGGATTGCACTTCGAGGCTGACGCCCTTCAGCGCGCGAAACCGGTCGAAGATCACCTCCAGCCTGTCGACGGAAAGCGCCGCCGTCATGCCGCCCACTCCGGCCTGCGGTCGAGCACCGGCAGCGGGTGACGGTCGGCGCCGATCTTGGGCATGCAGTTGAGCAGGCCGCGCGTATAGGGATGCTGGGCGCGGCCGAGTTCCGATGCCTTGAGCTGCTCGACCACCTTGCCGGCATACATGACGATCACCCGGTCGCAGAAGGACGAGACCAGGCGCAGATCGTGCGAGATGAAGATCAGCCCCATGCCGCGCTCGCTGACCAGCCTGTCGAGGATGCCGAGCACGTCGAGCTGCACGGTGACGTCGAGCGCCGAGGTCGGCTCGTCGGCGATCATCATTTCAGGCCCGGCGATCAGCATCATGGCGATCATGGCGCGCTGGCCCATGCCGCCCGAAACCTCGTGCGGATGCAGGTCGAAGACACGGGCCGGATCGCGGATCTGCACCGCCTCCAGCATGGCGAGCGCGCGGTCGCGGGCCTCGGCCTGGCCGACCTTCTCATGCGTGCGCAGCGTCTCGACGATCTGGCGGCCGATGCTCATCACCGGGTCGAGCGAGTATTTCGGATCCTGCAGGATCATCGCGATGCGCTTGCCGCGCAGCGCCCGGCGGTCGCGGGGCGAGGCGGCGAGCAGGTCGATGCCGTCGAAAGCAAGTTTCCTGGCGGTGACCTCGGCCTGCGGCGGGGTCAGGCCCATGATGGCGCGGCCGGTCTGCGACTTGCCGGAACCGCTCTCGCCGACGATGCCGAGCCGTTCGCGGCCGAGCGAGAAGGAGACGCCGCGCACCGCCTCGATCCGACCGGTGCGCGTCGGAAAGGTGACGCGCAGATCGTCGACCTCCAGCAGGGTGCTCGTTGGGTCGCCGTTCATTGGTCGCCACTCCGGGGGTCGAGCGCGTCGCGCAGGCCGTCGCCGAGCAGGTTGAAGCCCAGGCTGACGATGAGGATGGCAAAGCCCGGTGCACCGGCCACCCACCATTGGTCGAGCACGAAGCGGCGGCCCGAAGCGATCATCGCGCCCCATTCCGGCAGTGGCGGTTGCGCGCCGAGGCCGAGGAAGCCGAGACCGGCGGCGGTCAGGATGATACCGGCCATGTCGAGCGTCACCCTGACGATCAGCGACGAGATGCAGAGCGGCATGATGTGGCGCAGCACGATGCGGAATGGCGAGGCGCCCATCAACTGCACCGCCTTGATGTAATCCGAATTGCGCACGGTCAGCGTTTCGGCACGGGCAATACGTGCGTAAGGTGGCCATGAGGTGATGGCGATGGCGAGCACCGCATTCTCGATGCCGGGGCCAAGTGCCGCAACAAAGGCCAGCGCCAGGATCAGCTTCGGAAAGGCCAGAAAGATGTCGGTAATGCGCATCAGGATCGCATCGGTCCAGCCGCCGGCATAGCCGGCGACGGTGCCGACCAGCAGGCCGATAGGGGCGGCGATGATGGCGACGAGAATGACGACGTAGAGCGTCCATCGCGAGCCGAAGATGACGCGCGAAAGGATGTCGCGGCCGAGGTCGTCGGTGCCGAACCAGTGCTCGGCACTCGGCGCCAGCAGGCGCGAGCCCTTGAGGTCGCCGAATGTCGGCGAATAGGGCGCCAGCACATCGGCAAGGGCCGCGACCACCAGCAAAGCGATGATGATGAGCAGGCCGAGAAACGCCAGCCGGTTGGCGGAAAAACGCCGCCACGCCACATAGGCGCGGCCGAGCCTTGCCTGCATGCGCGAAGCCGGCCGCTCGCTGAGCAGCCAGTCGCGACGGCTTTGTATCGCTTCTGCGCTCATCGTATCTTGGTCCTTGGGTCGAGCAGCCGGTAGAGCAGGTCTGACAGAAGATTGATGCCGATGAAGACCGAGCCGATGACGATGGTGCCGCCGAGCACCGCGTTCATGTCGGCGTTCTGCAGGGAATTGGTGATGTAGAGGCCGATACCCGGCCAGGAGAACACGGTCTCGGTCAGCACCGAGCCTTCGAGCAGGCCGGCATAGGAGAGCGCGATCACGGTGACCATCGGCACCGCGGCGTTGCGCAGCGCGTGGCCCCAGATGATGCGCGTTTCCGACAGGCCCTTGGCGCGCGCCGCGACGATATATTCCTGGGCAAGCTCGTTCAGCATGAACGAGCGCGTCATCCGGCTGATGTAGGCGAGCGAGAAATAGCCAAGCAGCGAGGCCGGCAGGATGATGTGGCGAAAGGCGTCGCGAAACACATCCCACTGCCGCTGCCACAGCGCATCCAGAAGATAGAAGCCGGTGATCGGCGTGAAGGTGTATTCGTAGACGATATCGAGGCGGCCGGGAAAAGCCACCCATTGCAGCCTGGCATAGAACAGCACGAGCGCCAGCAGTCCCAGCCAGAAGATCGGCACGGAATAGCCGACCAGGCCGATGATCCGCACGATCTGGTCGATGATGCTCCCGCGCCGGACCGCAGCCAGCACGCCGAGCGGCACACCAAGGAATGCACCGATCAGCGTTCCCAGCGTCGCCAGCTCGATCGTCGCCGGAAAGGCGCGGCGAATGTCGGTCATGACAGGGTTGGTGGTCAGCACCGAGGTGCCGAAATTGCCGTTGAGGGCATTCTTCACATAGATGTAGAACTGCTCGATCAGCGGCAGGTCGAGACCCATCTCGCGGCGCGTCCGCTCGACGACATTGGCCGGTGCCCGGTCGCCGAGCACCGCCAGCACCGGATCGATCGGGATCACCCGGCCGATGAAGAAGGTCACCGCGAGAAGACCGAGATAGGTGGTTATCGCGATGACCAGGAAACGGGCGATCGACGACGCAACAGTGACAGCACGGGCGCTGCCGCGCCCCGCTGTCGCTTCGCTTTCAACCGTGCTCATGCGGCGCGTCCGCCGGCATCACTCCTTGGAGATCTGGCCGACGAAATTGGTGTCGAAGCTCGGGCCGAGCGCAAAGCCCTTGAGGTTCTTGCGCAGGCCGGCCACTTCCAGCTGCTGGTGGATGATGATGAAAGGACTGGTTTCGAGGACCTTCTTCTGCAGGTCCTGGTACATTGCGGCGCGTTTGGCAGCATCCTTCTCGAGCAGAGCCGCCTCGGTTTCCTTGGTCAATTCCGGGATGTCCCAGGCGTTGCGCCAGGCCAGGGTCTTGGTCTTGCCTTCATCCGAATTGTCGGGGTTGCTGGCGAAGGTCTGGGCATTGGAGTTCGGATCGAAATAGTCCTGGCCCCACTGGCCGATATAGATGTCGTGGTTGCGGGCGCGGTATTTGGTCAGCGTCTGCTTGCCGTCGCCGGGAATGATCTCCAGCTTGACGCCGGCCTGGCCGAGCGTCTGCTGGAACGATTCCGCCATGCCGGTCACCGGCTGGGTGTTGCGTACGTCCATGGTGACGCTGAAGCCGTCGGCCAAGCCAGCCTTGGCGAGCAGTTCCTTGGCCTTGGCGAGATCGAATTTGAACGGATTTTCGTCTAGTTCGCCGAGCACGCCTTTCGGCAGGAAGGTCTGGTGGATCTCGCCGATGCCCTTGAGGATAGTCGAGCTCAAGGCATCATAGTCGACAAGATATTTGAAGGCCTGGCGAACCTCGGGCTTGGCCAGGTTCGGATTCTTCTGATTGAGGCTGATGTAAAAGACCGTGCCCTTCGGCGCGCTGGTGGTGGTGAGATCAGCGTTCTTGGCGATGGCGTCGAGGTCGTTCGGTTCGAGATTGCGGGCGACGTCGATGTCGCCAGCCTCCAGCGCCAGGCGCTGGCCCGAGCTTTCCTTCATGTTGCGATAGATGACGCGGGCAAGCTTGGCCTTTTCGCCATGATAATTGTCGTTACGCTCCATGACGACGACCTCATTGGCCCGCCATTCGCGCAGCTTGAAGGCGCCGGAGCCGGCATAGCCGGTCTTCAGCCAGGCGTTGCCGAAGTCATTGTCGTATTTGTAGTCGGCGCTGGGCGTCACCGCGGCGACATGTTCCTTGACCAGCTTGGCGTCGACGACCGAGGCGACGGTTGCCGACAGACAGTTCAGGACGAAGCTCGGCGCATAGGTCTTGTCGACGGTGAACTGGAACGTCGTGTCATCGACAGCCTTGGCCTTCTCGGTGACGTTGTCGCCGTCGATGCCGAACTGGCCGATGATGAAGGCCGGGCTCTTGTCGAGCTTGATGGCGCGCTCGAACGAATAGGCGACGTCCGCCGCGGTGATCGGGTTGCCCGAGGCAAATTTCAGGCCGGGCTTGAGCTTGAAAGTGTAGGTCAGGCCGTCGTCGGAGACAGTCCAGCTTTCGGCGAGATCGCCCTTGACCTTGGACGTATCGCTGAGATCGAGGCGGACAAGAAGATCGTAGGTGTTGCCGGTGACCTCGGCGGTCGACAGCTCGAACGCCTCGCCCGGATCCATCGAGATGATGTCATCGATCGCGAAACCCTCGACCAGCGTGTCGGCGGGCGTGACCGCAAAGGCAGGCGCGCCAGCCAGAAGCAGCGCGGACATGGCTGCGCCCGCGAGCAAGATGCGGGAGCGTAGAGCAAACTTTTCCATCATCATTTTTAACTGTTCCCTGTTTTTGTTGACCTGAGTTCCCAGCCCAGGGTTTTGGCATTTACTTGCCAAATCGAACGGTGACCCTGAACCGGTCGTCTTGGTGAATTTTATCCAGTTCGGCCTCACCATATCCGGCGGTTTCAGGCGCGGCAACGAGCATTTGCAAAGCTGTTTGTTGGACCAGATCAGGCAGCCACCACCGCCTGAAGCGACAACCCGGAGTGCAGCTATTTCAACGCGGTGACCAGGTCGGCGTTGGGAAAACAGGTGGCGGCGCGACCTTTCCTGGCCTGCCATTTGCCGATCGAGCGGCGCGTCTTGAAACCGGGCAGGCCGTCGGCGCTGCCGACGTCATAGCCCTCGGCCTCCAGCGCCCGCTGCAAGGCGGCGATATCCGACCTCTGGAGCCCGCCGACCGCGCCCCAACGCCCTGAAAAATTGCTGTCCCCGTGGGCGATGCGGTCAGCGCCATGACCAATGAACAGGGCGTAGAGATCGCTGGTGTTGTATTGCTTCAGCACGTAGAAATTGGGCGTGACGATGAAGGCTGGACCGTTGCGCCCGGCCGGCATCAAAAGAGAGCCTTCGGCCTTCAACTCGCGCGCCGGAAACGGTCTTGCCGCGACGCGCTTGATGCCCATATCAGCCCATTCGGAAATCCTCTTGCCCTGGTCCGGACCTTCAAGCGAGCAGGAGACCGCTTCCGGCACCGTCACCTCGAAGCCCCAGCCGCGGCCTTTCACCCAGCCATAGTGGACGAGATAGTTGGCAATCGAGGCCAGCGTGTCCGGCACCGAGTTCCAGATGTCGACCCGACCGTCTTCATCGAAATCGACGGCATGTCTGAGGAACGAACTCGGCATGAACTGCGGCTGGCCGAGCGCGCCTGCCCAGGACGATTTCATCGCGCCGACCGGGGCCAGCCCACGCTCGACAATTTCGAGTGCCGCCATAAGCTCGGTGCGAAAGAAGTCCTTCCTGGTCGCCATGAATGCCTTGGTGCCCAGCACTTCGAAGGCGTCGTAAGGCATCTTCGCCGCGCCAAAACCGCTCTCGCGGCCCCAGATCGCCAGCAGCACCTCGCCCGGCACGCCGTAGCGCTTCTCGATCGCGGCGATCGTCCTGGCATTGGCCGCTGCGCGCGTGCGGCCACCAGCGGTGACGGCGCGAACCGTCTTTTCGGCGAAATAGGCGCCGGGCGAACCGAACTCCGCCTGATGCTGCTTCTGCGGCGTCTTCGCCTTTTTGCCCGGCATCACCAGGTCGGGCAGTTTGAGGTTCGGTTTGACACCGTCGAAGGCGGCGTCGAAGGTTTTTCTGGAGATGCCTTTGGCGCTGGCTTCGGGCCAGAGATCGCTGGTGAGCCAGGCGTGGAACTGGTCGTCGATTTTTGCGGCGGAAGCGGGGGCGGCGAGGAGGAAGGCAGTCAGTGCGACGAGTAAAAAAACGACGGCCAGCCTGCAAAGTCCGCGTTCTGTCGCGCCCCGCTCTGTCCTGCCGGACATCTCCCCCACGAGGGGGGAGATCGGCAGCTGCACTGACCGCGCCTTCTCTTCAACGTTGAAGATAAGCGAAGCCTTCGATGACAGCCGATCTCCCCCCAAGTGGGGGAGATGTCCGGCAGGACAGAGGGGCGCGCGACGGAATGCAATCATCTCAAGAGCACCCCTCCCGCCTCAAAACGCCGTCCGCGAGCGCAGCGCGGCGGCCAGCGTGCCTTCGTCGAGATAGTCGAGCTCGCCGCCGACCGGCACGCCATGCGCCAGCCGCGTTACTTTGATGTCGAAGCCGGACAATTGGTCGGTGAGATAATGCGCGGTGGTCTGGCCCTCGACCGTAGCGTTGACGGCAAGGATCACCTCCTTGACCTCGCCGCCGGCGACACGGTCGACCAGCGAGCGGATGTTGAGCTGCTCGGGGCCGATGCCGTCGAGCGGCGACAGCGAGCCGCCGAGCACGTGATAGCGGACATTCATGGCGGCCGCCCGCTCCAGCGCCCACAGGTCGGCCACGTCCTCGACGACGATAAGCGTGCCGGCGTCGCGGCGCGGATCGGTGCAGATCATGCAGGGGTCGGATGTATCGACATTGCCGCAGGTCGAGCAGATGCGCACCTTGTCGACCGCCTCGCTCATGGCGGCGGCCAGAGGCGACAGCAACTGCTCCTTCTTCTTGATGAGGTGAAGCGCTGCTCGCCTGGCCGAACGGGGCCCAAGCCCCGGCACCTTGGCCAGAAGCTGGATCAGGCGTTCGATCTCGGGACCGGCGATTCGCTTCGACATCGCATCGGTTTATGATTTTTCCGCACGCTTTGGAACACTCCAGCGGGGAGCGTCCTGTTCACGCGCAGGGATGCTGCTGCCGTCAGTATGCTTCCAGCGGCCGTGTCTCGCCGGCGATCATCGCGCCAATGGCGTCGGTGTTCTCGGGTGTCGATTCAAACGACATGGTCGGCTCGGCCGGCGCCGGGAATGACGTGACCGGTCGCGCACCGGCGGTGTCGCCGAAACGGGCGGCGTCCGGCTCCTGCATCGGCTGTTGCATCGCCACAAGGGTCGCCTTCTCCGGCGTCGCCTTCTTGGGGACCGCTGGTTGCGATGCGACCGCGGTTACATAGGTTGCGTTGGTGGATGTTGCCTTGGCGAATTCTGCCTTGGCGGCCGGCGCCGCGGAGGCCACGAGCGTCACCGGTGCGGCGCGCGCCGAAGTCCGCGGTGCGGACTGTGCCATGGCGACCGTGGGCTCGTCCGGCAACGGTTTCCAGTTCCGGCCGCGCTTTTCGTAGAAGGCGTTGCCGCCGGCGACCATGGTGTAGTGCATGTTCTTGTAGGGGAAACGCAGGCCGGCGGTGTGAAAGAACATCGAGTTCTTCAGCTTGGCCTTGCGCTCGCCCTTGAGCACCGCCTCGGCGGCTTCCTCGACATCGGGCATCGCCTTCGAATTCATCCGCCGTGTCATCACGCCCGGCGCGAACTGGCCACGTTCGCCGACCACCTGGCAAATGGTGTTGCCGTGCTTGCCGGAGCGCAGCCGGTTCATTACCACCGTGCCGACGGCAATCATGCCGTCACGGCTCGACCGGTTGGATTCGAAGAACATCGCGCGCTGGAGGCACTCCTTGTCCTTCGCTGTGTGACTGTAGGGCCGGGACCTGACGGTATCGGTCCGGCTGGCTACGGACAGGCCGTGCGAGGTGGTCTGACTGCAGGCTGCCAAAAACAGCGGAGAGGTGATGACGCCGAGCAGCAACGGCGTCTTCCATCGGGTCGCGCTCAAAGATATCCCCTCATTCTGTCGCCAGCCCGCCCCTGGTTGCGGCAAGAATGAGACACTTTCAGGCAAAAAGATGGCTAAAGCGTTATTAAGTGTGCGGAGTTGCCGAATGGACACACCGGTGGAGCAAGCGACCGCCGGATCGCGGCATGGCACTCCATGGCCACTATAACGGCATGGATCCTATCTTAGGATCTCCACAGGAGGGGCTTCCCCAAGGCTGGAGCAATGGGCTCAGTCGACCGGCATAGCTATCAACACACCTTAGAACGGCAGCTTCATTCCCGGCGGTATCGGCAGTCCTGCGGTCAATGCCTGGGTCTTTTCCTGCATCATCTGCTCGACCTTGGCCCTGGCGTCATTGTGGGCGGCGAGAAGCAGATCCTCCAGAATCTCGACCTCGTCCTCCTTGAACAGCGACGGGTCGATTTTCAGGGACTTCATCTCGAATTTGCCGGTCAGCGTCACGCTGACCAGGCCGCCGCCGGCCTGTCCGGTGGCTTCCAACGTGGCGATCTCGTCCTGCATGGCCTGGAACTTGGCCTGCATTTCTTTCGCCTTGCCCATCAGGCCGAGAAGATCTTTCATCGCGTGGTCCTCTACGATTGATCTGGTTTCTTGTTTGAGCATGATCTTCTCCGAAAACCGGCTCCCACTTTTCGGGATCATCCTTAGGTTTCATCGTCGTCTGTGGCCGGCTCGATCGGAACCTCGGCCTCCACCGCATCGGCCTCCGGTGCGTCGGGAATGCGCACGTCGATGATCTTGGCGCCGGGAAAACGCGCCAGGATGGCGGCGACGGTCGGGTCGCTCCTGGCATCGAGGAGCGCGTTTTCGCGTTTGGTCGATTCCATCTCGGCCAGCGTCTGGCCGCCCTCTTCCTTTGACAGCGAGACCAGCCAGCTGCGGCCGGTCCAGGCGCGCAATTTGGCGGTCAGATCGTTGAGCAGCATCTTCGGCGCGTCATCGGTCAAGCTGACGTCGATGCGGCCCGGCTCGATGCGCACCAGGCGCACGCAGCGCTTCACCAGCACCTTGAAGGCCATGTCGCGCTGGGCGTCGGCAAGGGCGACGATGTCAGCCAGCGACTTCACCGGCACCGGCACCGGCGCATCCGCGACCGGCTCCGGCGCCGGAACGAAAGCCGCAGGCATCGGCTCGGGTTCGACCAGCCGCATCGTCTGCGCGCCGCCATTGGCCGTTGGCATCCGCGTCTGCGCCACGGCGCTGGCGCCGCCGTTGCTGGGATTTGCGGGGCCAGAATTTGCTGGGCCGGGACTTGCCGGTCCAGAGCTTGCCGGCGCACCATTCAAGCGTGGCGCTCCACCCGGCACCGACGCTCCGCCCTCCAGCGATTTCAGCGCCTCGTCCATTGTCGGCAGGTCGGCGGCATGCGCCAGCCGGATCAGCACCATTTCGGCGGCACTGACCGGCCGGTTGGAGGACTGCACCTCGGGAATGCCTTTCAACAGCATCTGCCAGGTCCGCGACAGCACCCTGACCGACAGCGCCTTGGCGAAATCGGCGCCGCGTCGTCGCTCGTCCTCGGACAGCGAGGCGTCCTCGAGCGCGGTCGGCACGAAGCGCAACCGGGTGACGAGGTGGTTGAACTCGGCAAGGTCGGTCAGCACCGCGGCCGGATCGGCGCCGGTGACGTACTGGTTGCGGAATTCGGCCAGTGCGGCCGCCACGTCGCCCTTCATCACATATTCGAACAGGTCGACGATGCGGGCGCGGTCGGCGAGCCCGAGCATGGCGCGCACCGCTTCGGCGCTGACCGCGCCGCTGCCATGGGCGATCGCCTGGTCGAGAATGGACAGCGAATCGCGCGCCGAGCCTTCGGCCGCGCGGGCGATCATGGCCAGCGCGTCGTCGTCGACGGCAATGCCTTCCCTAGCGGCGATCGAGGAGAGATGCGCGACCAGCGTGCCGGCATCGATACGCCTGAGGTCGAAGCGCTGGCAGCGCGACAAAACGGTGATCGGAACTTTGCGGATTTCGGTGGTGGCGAAGATGAATTTGACGTGCGGCGGCGGCTCCTCCAGCGTCTTCAGCAGGCCGTTGAAGGCCTGGGTCGAGAGCATGTGCACTTCGTCGATGATGTAGACCTTGTAGCGCGCAGATACCGGCGCGTAACGCACGCGCTCGATGATGTCTCTGATGTCGTCGATGCCAGTGTGCGAGGCGGCGTCCATCTCAATGACATCGACATGGCGGCCTTCCATGATCGCCTGGCAATGCTCGCCCAGCACCGCAAGATCGACCGAAGGCTGGTCGACGGTCGATGTTTTGTAGTTCAGGGCCCGCGCGAGTATGCGCGCCGTCGTCGTCTTGCCGACACCGCGCACGCCGGTCAGCATCCAGGCCTGGGCTATCCGGCCGGTGGCGAAGGCGTTGGTGAGGGTGCGGACCATCGGCTCCTGGCCGATCAGTTCGGAGAAATTCGCAGGACGGTATTTGCGCGCCAGAACGCGATAGGCGGCGGCCTTTTCCGTTCCCGAATTTCCGGCTTCGCTCATTCGCCCGTAAAGCTCCAAGGGCCGCGCCTGCAGGCGGCCGATTCCTGCGCATAGTTTCGCCCGCAGGGCTTAGCGCCGTCAATGTCGCGGGAGAAAGGCGAAGAGGTGGGAGGCTGGAACAATGACCCGTTCCGGGCTCGTTAGGGCTGCTTCCTTCCGGACCTGACCCGGTTGGCGAGTGGACCGTCCACCACCAACCTCCCGCTTCCCATATCGGCAATTCGGCGATGAAATGCAAGGGCGCAGGATCAATCAGCCGGGAGTGGCGTCGAAAGCTGAAACAAAAAAACCCGCCTCGGGGCGGGTCATTGGCGCAAATCAGCACCATGCCCAAACCATTAGCATAACTGCCGTCACAAAGCAACGATTCGCTTGCCGCCTCTTGCGGGCCACCGGCAGCCGCTCTAGCGTTCAAAAGTCTAAAAAACACGACAAAAGTGAAGGAAACGCCGATGTCGCCGGGCCTCGAGGCCGGATTCACGCTGGATGCTCGTCTGGAGGCGGACAGCGAGCAGTTGATGTGGCTCGGCTTGTGCGAGTTGCGGGTGATGAACGACCGCCGCTGGCCGTGGCTGCTCCTGGTGCCGCAGCGGCCGGGCGCGGAGGAAATCCATGATTTGACGCCGCTCGACCAGGCGATGCTGACCTTCGAGACCAACATGGTGGCGCAGGCGCTGAAAAGCGTGACCGGCTGCACCAAGATAAACAGCGGCGCACTTGGCAACATCGTCCGCCAGTTGCATGTCCATGTCATCGCGCGCTCGGAGGGGGATCCCGGCTGGCCGGGCCCGGTGTGGGGGCACGGCATGCGCGAGCCCTACCAGCGGTCGGACCTCCGCCGGTTTGCGCAACAGATAAAGGCGGCGCTATAAGCCTGTCCCGTGTCCATCCTGAAGTTGAGTCCCCATGAGCTTCCGCCTGTTTGACGCGCCCTTGCGTGAGCCGAGCCAATTCGTCGGCTTCGCCGGCAACATGATCGACCGGCAATCGGAAAACCGCGCCGACGATTCCGTCGAAAAGGCCCTCGCCGATCCCTCGGCCAGGCTTTTGCTGATGCATTGCGGGCGGCTCTACCTGAAGCTCAGGGATGGTGGCTTCGACCCCTGGTTCGGCGCCGAGGAAAGCCGGCCGCTCCGGGCGTCGCTCGACCATGGCGTCCTGCTCGGTTTCTCCGACAGCGGCCCGGTGCTCGCGGTGCCGGCCGGGCTCGATCCCGAACAACTGCCGGAGACGATCAAGGCCATCGACTATCGCTCGGTCTATATGCAGGGGCTGATCGACGAGGCGGCGGCCGGCGCGATGGCGCAAGGAGCTGCATTGCTCGCCTGGCATGCCAGCCACCGCTTCTGCAGCAAATGCGGCGCTGAAGCCGAGATGCGGGCCGGCGGCTATAAGCGGCTGTGCCCGGCTTGCGCCACCGAGCATTTTCCGCGCACCGACCCGGTGGCGATAATGCTGACCGCAACGCGTGAAAAATGCCTGCTTGGCCGCGGCCGGCATTTCGCGCCGGGCATGTATTCGGCGCTTGCCGGCTTCATCGAACCCGGCGAGACGATCGAGGCGGCGGTGCGCCGTGAAACGCTGGAGGAAGCCGGCATCAGGCTTGGCCGCGTCGTCTACCACGCCAGCCAGCCCTGGCCGTTTCCCTATTCGCTGATGATCGGCTGCTTTGGCGAGCCGCTCAACGACGACATCCAGGCCGACCTCAACGAGTTGGAAGACTGCCGCTGGTTCTTTCGCGACGAGGTGCTGTCGATGCTGGCCCGCGAGCATCCGGGCGGCCTGGTCACCCCGCCGAAAGGGGCGATCGCCTATAATCTCATCCGCGCCTGGGCAGACAGCGCGTAAAACTCATAGGGGGACAAAATGATCCGTCACACAGTGGTGTTCAGGCTGAAGCACAAAGACAGCTCGGCCGAGGAGGCAAAATTCCTCGTCGACGCGAAAATACTGGCGGCGATACCGGGCGTCGAAAAGTTCGAGCAGCTGCGTCAGGTCAGCCCGAAGAACGATTTTCGTTTCGGCTTCTCGATGGAGTTCGCCGACCAGGCCGCCTATTCAGGCTATAACGACCATCCCGACCACGTCGCCTTCGTCCGCGACCGCTGGATCCCAGAGATCGAGGCGTTTTTGGAGATCGACTACGCGCCGCTGAGCTAGCATCAATCATTCGAGCAAGTTCGACCGAGAGCAGCCCTCATCAGCCGGTCGGTGACTTGCCAGTGAAAATCGCCAGTTGAGCGGCGAAAGCACGCTTGTAGGCGGGCCGGGCTTCGCCGCGGGCGACATAGGCGGAGAGGTTCGGATATTCGTCGAGTATACCCGACCCGCTCAACCTTAGCAGCACGTGCACCATCATCAGGTCCCCGGCGCTGAACGCACCATCGAGCCAGTCGGCATCGCCAAGGCGACCGGAAAGCTCGCCCAGCCGGTCACGGATGCGATCCTCGACCATAGGCAGGCGCTGTTCGTGCCAGGTCTCGTCGCGCTCCAGGAGCACGGCGGTTTGGCGCTCAAGGATCGGCGGCTCCACGGTGTTTAGCGCGGCAAACATCCATGAGATTGCGCGCGCCCTGGCATTCGCATCGTCTGGCAACAGGCCCGCATGGCGCTCGGCGATATGGAGCACGATCGCCCCCGACTCGAACAGCGCAAGATCACCTTCCTCATAGGTCGGAATCTGCCCGAAAGGATGAAGCGCGAGATGCGTGGGTTCCTTCATCGCTTTGAACGAAACAAGACGAACCTGGTAAGGTTGGCCCACTTCTTCAAGCGCCCAGCGAACACGCATGTCGCGCGCCAGTCCCCTGCCGCGATCGGGCGACTGCTCAAAGGCGGTGATGGTGGGGATCATTGGAAGGCCCCGGATGATTGCATGACGCCATCGTGCGTGACGTCGTCGATTGAGATCGGTTTCCTCATCTCGGTCGTCTCCCTTCTTCGATCGTGGCAACCAAAGGACGAATGTCGATCCGGAATTCCGACATCTGGGAACTGCTCGTCAATCGCGCGTGACCGCCGCAACGGAGGCGCGTAGCGCTCCGGCGAAGTCGGGGTGGCCATAGAGGTCGTTGTGGCCAGCCGCTATGGCGATGTGGCTGCGCAGATCACGGGCAGCCTCGCGCAGAGGTGCCGAACGTGCCGCAGGAACGATGGTGTCGTTTTCGGCGACGATGACGGCCGTGGGCACATCGAGGTCGCGCAGCGTTTCTGCCGTCTCCATGCGGTGCCGCAGCAAGAGGCGAACCGGCAGCCAGGCATAGTGGTGAGCGGCGAGTTCTTTCAGCGAATCGAAGGGCGTAACCATGACGATGCCACGCAGGGGCCGGGCCGTCGCCAGATCGACCGCGACCGCAGCGCCGACGCTAAGGCCGATGGCGACGATGCCGGCTTTGGCATCGCTGGCCAGGTGGTCATGGGCGCGTCGGGCGTCCTCGAACAGGGCGGAAGCCGACGGGCTTCCGCTGCTCGGCGCATAGCCGCGGTAGTGCAGCGCAGCGACCTCATGTTCGGGGAATAGCTGGTGCAGCATCAGGGCAAGTGCGTCGGCATTCCAGGCATTGCCGGCGAACCCCAACAGGAGCGGGCGTGGCTCGGCCGCCTGTCCTGCCGGCAGGCGTACCAGAACGACGCGCTCGCCATCCTCCGTCGCCAGCTCGACATGGCGTGCCCCGGCCGGCAGATCGGGTCCGAACGCCGCAAGGCCGGCCGGAAAGATCAGCCAGGACTGAAGCACATACACGACGGCGACAAAAACCGCATACAATCCAGCGACTGCAAGCGTCAGTTTCAGGAGCCACATCGCAGGAATGTCGCCCGTCGCCCGTCAGCTGGCAAGCGCTAGGTCAGGACGCAATTAGGGGACTTAGTCCGCCACCTTCCATTGCTCGCGCGACTGGCTGGCCGGATAGACGCCCAGAATCCGCATTTCGCGCGAGAAGAAGGCAAGCTCGTCAAGCGCCAGTTTTACCAGCGGATCGTCGGGATGGCCCTCGATATCGGCGTAGAACAGGGTCGCCGTGAATGCGCCGAGCTGGTAGCTCTCCAGCTTGGTCATGTTGATGCCGTTGGTGGCAAAGCCGCCCATCGCCTTGTAGAGCGCGGCCGGCACGTTGCGGACGCGGAAGATGAACGTCGTCATCATCCTGGCGTCGGCCGAGGGACGTTCGGCCCACTGCCTGTTCCTGGTCAGCACGACGAAGCGGGTGACGTTGCTATCGGTGTCCTCGACATTCTCCTCGATGATGTCGAGCCCGTAGAGCGTCGACGCCAGGGCCGGCGCCAGCGCCGCCATGGTGCGGTCCTTCAGCTCGGCGACCAGCTTGGCGGCGCCCGCCGTGTCGCCGGCGACCACCGGCTTCCAGCCGTTCTTGCGGATGTATTTGCGGCACTGGCCGAGCGCATGGATGTGGCTGTGCACGGTCCTGATCTCGTCGCGCCTGACGCCGGGCAGAACCATCAGCTGGAAATGGATCGGCAGGAAATATTCGCCGACGATGTGCAGCTTCGATTCCGGCAGGAGATGATGGATATCGGCGACGCGCCCGGCAATCGTGTTCTCGATCGGGATCATAGCGAGGTCGGCCTTGCCGGTCTCGACCGCATTGAAGGCATCCTCGAAGGTCGGGCACGGCAACGGCTCCATATCAGGGAACATGTTGCGGCAGGCAGTGTCGGAATTGGCGCCCGGCTCGCCCTGGAAGGCTATTCTGTTGGTTTTTTCAGGCATGCCAAATGTCTCAGGTTGACCAGATGTCTCAGGTTGAAAGGATGGTTCTGGCGCGTTCGAGATCGTCCGGCGTGTCGACGCCGAACGGCGCCGACTGCACGATTTCGGCATCGATGCGCATGCCGGCCTCGAGCGCCCGCAACTGCTCGAGCTTCTCGCGCCGTTCCAGCGGCGACGGCTTCAGCGCGACGAAGCGCTCGAGCGCTGAGCGGCGATAGGCATAGAGGCCGATGTGATGATAGAGCGGCCCCTCGCCCCAGGGTGCGGTGGCGCGGGTGAAGTAGAGCGCCCGCAGCCGTGTCTCCGACAGCGGCGAGCCGACGATCTTGACGACATTCGGATTGGTCTTTTCCTCGTCGCGGACGATCTCGATGCCGAGCGTGGCGATGTCGACCGTCGCATCCTCAAAAGGCCTCAGCGCGGCATTGATGATGTCGGGATCGATGGTCGGCAGGTCGCCTTGCACATTGACGATCGTTTCGACCTTACGCCCGGGATCCAGCGTGACCAGCGCCTCGAAGATGCGGTCTGAGCCCGATTCGTGGCCCACCCGCGTCATCACCGCCTCGAACCCGTGCGCGCGCACCGCCTCCGCCACGCTTTCAGTATCGGTAGCGACCACCACCCGGCCGAGCCCGGCTTCGGCGGCGCGGCGGGCGACATGGACAATCATCGGGACGCCGGCGATGTCGGCCAGCGGCTTGCCCGGCAGGCGGGTCGAGGCCATGCGGGCCGGGATGAGAATGAGCGTGGACATCGGGTGATGAAGCGTCCGAAAAAGAGGAAGGGAAAAGTGGCAAAAGGTCTCACTGGAAGCGCCCTTATAGGTGTTGCAACGCCAGAGCAAAAGACCTAGTTTCCGCCCGATTTGACCGCCTCGCGGGGTGGTTCACGATTACCGACGGACGGAGTGGACAGATCGGTCCGCCGGAAAAGGGAGCCTGGGGCGTATGGACTCTTTCGAAATCAACAAGCTGATCGGCGGCCTGCTCGGAACCGTGTTCGTCGTCTTCTCGATCGGCATCATATCCGATGCGCTGTTCGCCTCCCCCGCACCGGAAAAACCCGGCTTCGCCATCGAGGCGACCGAGGAGCCTGCCGAAGGCGGCCCGGCAGCCCCCGCTGCAGAAGCCAAGCCGATCGCCGACCTTCTGGCCAACGCTAATGTCGAGGCGGGCGCCGCCGTGTTCAAGAAGTGCCAGGCCTGCCACACCGGCGAAAAGGGCGGGCCGAACAAGGTCGGCCCCGACCTCTGGGACCTCATCGACCGTCCCGTCGCCGAGCATGGGGGCTTCGCCTATTCGGCCGGGATGAAGGAGTTTTCCAAGGGCGGCGCCGAGAAGTGGACCTACGACAACATCAACCACTTCCTCCTCTCGCCGAAGAAGTTCGTGAAGGGCACGGCGATGGGCTTCGCCGGCCTGCCGAAGGACGAGGACCGCGCCAACGTCATCGCCTATCTGCGCACGCTGTCGGACAGTCCGAAGCCGCTGCCGACGCCTGGCGCTTCAGCGGATGCGGCTGCCCCCGCCGAAGGCGCGGCGCCGGCCAAACCGGCAGAGGGTGAGGCACCGGCCGCACCTGCGCCGGCCCCTGCTGCTCCCGCACCAGCTCCGGCGCAATAACGCAATAGTAATCGAAACATTCCTTGAAAAAGCCGGGTTCAGCCCGGCTTTTTCAATGGGAAAAGCGCATGTGCGGCGACAAAGCCGGCCTGTCGCGGTTTTCATGAGCGTCAAATGAACTAGATTGTCCGCTAACAGCTATCGCACAGAGGAGAAGGCATGACGGTTGGCCGAACGTTTCTCAGATCGATGCTGGTTGTGGCGGCTTTTGCCGGCGGCCTGCAGGCAGCCTTCGCGGACGAATGGCGCACCACCTCGTCGCT
Source organism: Mesorhizobium sp. WSM4807 (assembly GCF_055811615.1). Lineage (NCBI taxonomy): Bacteria > Pseudomonadati > Pseudomonadota > Alphaproteobacteria > Hyphomicrobiales > Phyllobacteriaceae > Mesorhizobium > Mesorhizobium sp. WSM4807. The sequence continues at coordinate 395,220 of NZ_JBVVQY010000001.1, read as the reverse complement.
GATCGGCGAATCCAAATATGGCAATAACTTCCAGCACTACGACTACGTCAAGCCGAACGCGCCGAAGGGCGGCACGCTGAATTCGGTGGTGCTTGGCACTTACGATAGCTTCAACCCCTATATCGTCCAGGGTTCGCCGGCAGCCGGCTTTACACAGTTTGGCGGCGGGCTGCTCTACGACACGCTGATGGAGCAGGCGACTGACGAGGGCAGCGTCAGCCATCCGCTGATCGCCGATGCCTACAAACATCCGGCCGACTATTCCTCGGTGACTTACCGTCTCGACCCGCGCGCGAAATGGCATGACGGTCAGCCAATCACCACCGATGACGTGATCTGGTCATTCCAGGTGCTGAAAGCCAACAGCCCGATGTACAGCCGCTATTTCGAGAACGTCACCGATGCCGTTGCGATCTCGGACCGCGAGGTCGAGTTCCATTTCGACCAGAAGGGCAACCGGGAATTGCCGAAGATCCTCGGCGACCTCGTCGTGCTGCCGCAACACTGGTGGGAAGGCACCGACGCCAAAGGCAAGAAGCGTGACGTCACCAAGCCGATGCTGGAGCCGCCACTCGGCTCGGCCGCCTACAAGATCGCCAGCTTCAAGCCGGGTTCGGAAATCATCTGGCAGCGCGTGCCCGACTATTGGGCGGCAAAGCTGCCGGTGAAGATCGGCCGCGAGAATTTCGACACCCAGCGTTTCAGCTACTTTCTCGACGATAATGCGGCCTGGCAAGCCTTCACCAAGGGCGGACTGCATGACATCAGGCCAGAAAACAGTTCGAGGCGCTGGAACACCGCCTATAATTTCCCGGCGGTCCAGGCCGGCGACGTCATCAAGCAGGAATTCAAGACCGCGTCGCCCGAACCGATGCAGGCCTTCATGCTCAACGTGAGGCGTCCGCTGTTCCAGAATCGTCTGGTGCGCGCCGCGCTGACTTACCCGCTCGACTTCGAGACCATGAATCGTACCCTGTTCTTCGGTTCCAACACCCGTACCAGCAGCTATTTCCAAGGCACCGAACTGGCATCGAGCGGCCTGCCGCAAGGCAAGGAGCTGGAAATCCTCGAGCAATATCGCGACAAGCTCCCGCCTGAAGTCTTCACCCAAGAATTCAAGCTGCCGATCTACGATTCGCCACAGGCGGAGCGTAAGTATCTCAAGACTGCGGTCGATCTCTTCGCCAAGGCGGGCTGGGTGATCAAGGGCGGAAAAATGGTCAATGCCAAGACGGGCGAGCCGTTCAAGTTCGAAATCCTCGGCTGGAACGACACCGACCAGGTCCTTTCCAGTCCCTACATCGCCAATCTGCGCAAGATCGGTGTCGACGCCACGCTGCGGCTGATCGACCAGACCCAGTACATCAACCGCGTCAACAACTTCGATTTCGATGTCACCATATCGCAGCTGGGACAGTCGGATTCGCCGGGCAACGAGCAGCGTGACTTCTGGAGCTCGAAGGCCGCCGACACGCCTGGATCGCGCAACTATGCCGGCATCAAGAATCCGGTCGTCGATGCGCTGGTAGACCGCGTCATCTTCGCCACCGACCGCGACGATCTGATTGCTGCCACCCATGCGCTCGACCGGGTGCTGCTGTGGAATTACTATGTCGTGCCGCAACACCATCGGTCGGTGGTCTGGATGGCCTATTGGAACAAGTTCGGCATCCCGGAAAGGCAGCCGACCTATAGCGGCGTCGACCAGAACTCCTGGTGGATCGATCCGGACAAGGAAAAGGCGCTGGCGGCAAAATACAAGAGTGGCAATTGATGGCGGCGCTCCTCCGCCGCGCCGCTCTGGCCCGCCGCGACTTTCTGGCCCTGGGCGCCGCGGCCACGGCGGCAGCTTTGCTGCCCGGCCGGGCCTTCGCCGCCATCCCGACGGGCGTCAAGCTGCATGGCCTGTCGGCCTTCGGCGACCTCAAATATTCCCCAGGTTTCACGCATTTCGACTATGTCAATCCGGACGCGCCCAAGGGCGGCCAGATGAATTTCGCACCGCCGAACTCCACCTTCAATCAGAGCTTCCTGACGTTCAATACGCTGAATTCTCTGGTGTTGAGGGGGGAATCGCCGCCGCGCACCGAACTCTGTTTCGATTCGCTGATGGCAAGCGCACTCGATGAGCCGGATGCGGTCTATGGCCGGCTTGCCGAGTCCGTTACCTTGTCGCCGGACCGCAATGGCTTCCGCTTCAGCCTGCGACCGCAAGCGCGCTTCCATGACGGCTCGCCACTGACCGCTGAGGACGTCGCCTTCGCATTGAAGCTTTACAAGGACAAGGGCCATCCGAACCTCTCCCAGGCGTTGCGGCATATGACGGAGGCGGTCGCCGTCGATCCGGCAACCGTCAACCTCACCTTCAACAGCAAACAGTCGGCGCAGAATATCCTTGCGGTCGTCGCCATGCCGATCGTGTCCAAAGCCTTTTATGCGGTCAATGAATTCGATGCCTCGACGATGACACCGCCGCTTGGCTCCGGACCCTACAAAATGGGGCGTGTGGCCGCCGGACAGACCGTCGAATATGAGCGGGTCGCCGACTATTGGGGCCGGGATTTGGCCGTGAACCGCGGCCTCTACAATTTCGACCGCATCCGCATCGATTTTTACATCAATCGCCAGGCAGCGTTTGAAGCCCTGAAAAAGGGGGACACGCATTTTCGCGAGGAATTTACCTCGCGGGTATGGGCGACCGGTTATGACTTCCCGGCGCTAAAGGACGGCAGGGTCGTCAAACGCGAATTTCCCGGCGAGAAAACGCCATCCATGCAGGCTGTCGCGCTGAACCAGCGTCGTCCGCAATTCCGCGATGTGCGCGTCAGACGCGCGATTGCCAATTGCTTCGATTTCGAATGGACCAAGCGGGTTCTGTTTTACGGCGCCTACGAGCGCTCGCAATCGAACTTCGAGCGGTCGGATTACAAGGCCGAGCGCCTGCCCTCGCCCGAGGAATTGGCCCTGCTGGAGCCGTTCCGAGCCGAGTTGCCGCCGGAAACCTTCGGCGAAGCGGTGATGCAGCCTGTCTCCGACGGTTCGGGCCATGACCGCAAGCTGCTGCGCGCGGCTTCGAGACTGCTCGCCGAAGCCGGCTGGAAGCGAGCCGGCAATTTCGTCGTCAATGAAAAGGGCGAGCGATTGCGGGTGGAAATGCTGGCCGAGGACGATGGCATCGTTCGGCTTTTCTCCCCGTGGGCCGAGAACATGAAAACGATCGGAATCGACGCTTCGATCCGGCAGGTCGATTCGACTCAATATGAACAGCGGCAGAGCAATTTCGACTTCGATTTCAGCCTGCTCGCGTGGTCGATCGGGGCGACGCCGACGGCCGACGGCCTGGAGATCCTCTATGATTCCCGGATGGCGAAAACGCCGGGGATGCGCAACTATCCCGGTACGGAAAGCAAAGCCATCGACGCGCTGATCGAGGCAGCCGGCAAAGCGCAGAGCCGGATCGAACTGGTCACGGTGCTCAAAGCGCTCGATCGGGTCTTGCGCGCGCGGCTAGACTGGATTCCAACATATTATCTCGCGAATCACCGAGTCGCGTATTGGGACATGTTCGGCTTTCCCGAGCAGAAGCCCGATTTCGGCTTTCCGGTCGAGGCGCTGTGGTGGTTCGACAAGGACAAGGCGGCAAAAATTGGCAAAGCCTGAGATTTTCGCTCAAGCAGGGCAGAGAGCCTGATGGGCGCCTATATCCTGCGCCGCATCCTGCTGATGATCCCGACCCTGTTCGGCATCATGGCGGTGTCCTTCGCCGTCATCCAGTTCGCGCCGGGCGGGCCGGTCGAGCAGGTGATCGCCAGGCTGACCAACCAGGGCGGCAGCGATCGCCTTGGCGGCGGCGGTGGTGACGCCGGCGCCACCAATGTCGACGTGGCCGGCGACGTCGGTTCGAAATATCGCGGCGCGCAAGGGCTCGACCCCGAATTCATCGCCAAGCTGGAAAAGCAGTTCGGTTTCGACAAGCCACCGCTCGAGCGCTTCGGCATGATGCTGTGGAATTATATCCGGTTCGATTTCGGCGACAGCTATTTCCGTGACATTTCGGTGATCGAGCTGATCCTGGAGAAGATGCCGGTGTCGATCTCGATCGGGCTGTGGATCACGCTGCTGTCCTACCTGATCTCGATCCCGCTCGGCATCCGCAAGGCAGTCAAAGACGGCTCGGCATTCGACGTATGGACCAGCGGCGTCGTCATCGTCGGCTATGCCATTCCGGGCTTCCTGTTCGGCATCCTGCTGATGGTGCTGTTTGCCGGCGGATCGTTCTACGACTGGTTCCCGCTGCGCGGCATCACCTCCGACAATTGGGACCAGCTGTCCTGGCCAGCGCGGATCGTCGACTATCTCTGGCACATGACCTTGCCGCTGACGGCGCTGGTGCTGTCGGCCTTCGCCACCACGACGCTGCTGACCAAGAATTCGTTCCTCGAGGAAATCCGCAAACAGTATGTGGTGACCGCGCGCGCCAAGGGTCTGTCGGAACGGCAGGTTCTCTACGGTCACGTCTTCCGCAACGCCATGCTGATCGTCGTCGCCGGCTTTCCGGGTGCCTTCATCTCGGCCTTCTTCACCGGCTCGCTGCTGATCGAGAACATCTTTTCGCTCGATGGCCTCGGCCTGCTCGGTTTCAGGTCGGTGGTCGAGCGCGACTACCCGGTGGTGTTCGCCAATCTGTACATCTTCTCGCTGCTTGGCCTGATTGTCGGGCTCCTGTCCGACCTGATCTACACCTGGGTCGACCCGCGCATCGACTTCGAGCGGAGAGACGTCTGATGGCCGGGGCCGCAGCCGAAACGGCGCCCGGCCGGATCGCCCGACCCTGGCTGTCGCCGCTCAACCAACGGCGCCTGCAGAATTTTAGGGCCAACCGGCGCGGCTATTGGTCGTTGTGGATCTTTCTCGTGCTTTTCGTGCTGTCGCTGTTTTCCGAATGGATCGCCAACGATAAGCCGGTCCTCGTCTCCTACAAGGGCGAGATCCTGTTTCCGGTCGTGGTCGCTTATCCCGAGGAGAAGTTCGGCGGCTTTTATGCGGTCACCGACTATCGTGACCCGGTCATCCAGGACGAGATCAATGCCCATGGCTGGATGATCTGGCCTCCGGTCCGCTACTCCTACCGGACCGTCAACAACGCCATCCCCGAGGCGGCGCCCACCAAGCCGTCCTGGCTCTATGACGCCAAGACACGCTGCAACCAGTATCCGCAAGGCGCCGCCGACCCCAATTGCGTCGTCGGCAACTGGAACTGGCTAGGCACCGACGACCAGGCCCGCGACGTGCTGGCGCGCGTCATCTACGGTTTCAGGGTCTCGGTGCTGTTCGGCCTGATCCTCACCGCCGGCTCGGCGCTGATCGGCGTGACGGCCGGCGCATTGCAGGGCTATTTCGGCGGCTGGACCGACCTTCTGTTCCAGCGCTTCATAGAGATCTGGTCGGCGATCCCGGTGCTTTATCTCTTGCTGATCGTCGCCGCCATTCTGCCGCCCGGCTTCTTCATCCTGCTCGGGCTGATGCTGTTGTTCTCCTGGGTTGCGCTGGTCGGCGTGGTGCGGGCCGAGTTCCTGCGCGCCCGCAACTTCGAATATGTCAACGCGGCCCGCGCGCTCGGCGTGCCCAACGGTACCATCATGTTCCGGCATCTGTTGCCCAACGCCATGGTGGCGACGCTGACCTTCCTGCCCTTCCTGCTCAGCGGCTCGATCTCGACGCTGACCTCACTCGACTACCTTGGGTTCGGCCTGCCGCCCGGCTCGGCCTCGCTGGGCGAGCTCCTCAAGCAGGCGCAGCGCAACCTCAACGCGCCATGGCTGGGCATTTCCGGCTTCGTCGTCATATCGCTGATGCTGTCGCTGCTGGTCTTCGTCGGCGAGGCGACCCGCGACGCCTTCGATCCGCGCAAGACGTTCAGATGAGCGAAGCCACTCTCCTCTCGGTCCGCGACCTCAGCGTCGCCTTCGTGCAGGAAGGCCGCCAGTCGATGGCCGTCGACCACATCTCCTTCGACATCGCCAAGGGCGAGACGGTGGCGCTGGTCGGCGAATCCGGCTCCGGCAAGTCGGTCACGGCGCTGTCGGTGCTGAAGCTGCTGCCCTATCCAGCCGCCAGCCATCCGTCGGGAAAGATCCTGTTCCAGGGCGCCGACCTGCTCGCCACCGACGAGAAGGCATTGCGCCGCGTGCGCGGCAACAAGATCACCATGATCTTCCAGGAGCCGATGACCTCGCTCAACCCGCTGCACACGATCGAGCAGCAGATCGTCGAGGTGCTGACGCTGCACCAGGGCCTGGGTGACCGCCAAGCCAAGGCGCGCGCCCTAGAGCTGCTCAACGAGGTCGGCATCCGCGAGCCGGAGAAGCGGCTCGACGCCTATCCGCACCAGCTTTCCGGCGGCCAGCGCCAGCGCGTCATGATCGCCATGGCGCTGGCCAACGAGCCGGAACTGCTGATCGCCGACGAGCCGACGACGGCACTCGACGTCACCGTGCAGGCACAAATCCTCGAACTGCTTGCGGAGCTGAAGAGCCGCAAGGGCATGTCGATGCTGTTCATCACCCACGATCTCGGCATCGTCAGAAAGATCACTGACCGGGTCTGCGTGATGACCAAGGGCAAGATCGTCGAGACCGGGCCGACGAAAGATATCTTCGCTAACCCGCAGCACAGCTATACGCGGCATCTGCTTGCCGCTGAACCGAAAGGCAAGCCGCCCGCCGCCAACGCTGCCGCCAAGCCGGTCATGACCGGCCAGGACATAAAAGTCTGGTTTCCGATCAAGAAAGGCTTCTTCCGGCGCACCGTCGACAATGTGAAGGCGGTCGACGGCATCGACGTCACCGTGCGCGCCGGCCAGACGCTCGGCGTCGTCGGCGAATCCGGCTCTGGCAAGACGACGCTCGGCCTGGCGCTGGCCAGGATGATCTCGTCGACCGGGACCATTCAGTTCAACGGGCGCGATATCAACGAACTGTCATTCAACGCCATGCGGCCGCTGCGGCGCGAGCTGCAGATCGTCTTCCAGGATCCGTTCGGGTCATTGAGCCCGCGCATGTCGGTCTCCGAGATCATCGAGGAAGGATTGAAGATCCACGAGCCTAAGCTGTCGCCCGATGAACGCGACAAGCGCATCGTCGATGTGCTCGGGGAAGTCGGGCTCGAACCCGCCACGCGCAATCGCTATCCGCACGAGTTTTCCGGTGGCCAGCGCCAGCGCATCGCCATCGCCCGCGCCATGGTGCTCAACCCGCGCTTCGTCATGCTGGACGAGCCGACCTCGGCCCTCGATATGAGCGTGCAGGCGCAGGTGGTCGATCTTCTGCGCAGCCTGCAGGCGAAGCACGACCTCGCCTATCTGTTCATCAGCCACGATCTGAAGGTCATCCGCGCGCTTGCCAACGACGTGATCGTCATGCGCAATGGCAGGATCGTCGAAGCCGGCCCATCCGAACAGATTTTCGAACGGCCGCAGACCGACTATACCAAGGCGCTGATCTCGGCCGCGTTCAGGATCGAGACGGCGCCGGTCGGCATCGTCAGCGAGTAGACTGTACCGCACAGAGGAAAAAAGAATCCGCAATGGAAAAAGGCCGTGTCCTGCTTGCCCTCACCGGTATTCATCCACGCCGTTGGCGCGAACTCTTGTCGGCCGAACGAGAGGTGGTGCTCGAGCCGGACGGCGCCAGCGATCCTTCGATCACCTATGCGGTGGTTTGGAAGCAGCGGCCGAACCTTCTGTCGTCGCTGCCCAATCTGCGCGCTGTCTTTTCGATCGGCGCCGGCGTCGACCACATCTTCGCCGATCCCACTTTGCCCGACGTTCCGATCGTCAAGGTCGTGGCCGACAACCTGACCCAATACATGACCGAATATGTCGTCTGGCGGGTGCTCGATCACCATCGCCAGGGCATGCTCTACCGGTCGCAGCAGCAAAAGAAGATCTGGCACGAGCCGCCGCAGCGGCCGGCCGGCGACATCTCCGTCGGCATCATGGGGCTCGGCACGCTTGGCCGCGCAGCGGCGTCGGTGCTTTTGTCGCTCGGCTTTGCGGTCAATGGCTGGTCGCGCAGCGAGCGGCCGATGGAAGGCGTTTCGACCTATGCCGGCGAGGCAGGGTTGATCCCGTTCCTCAACGCCACCGACATTCTGGTGGTGCTTTTGCCGCTCACGCCGCAGACGCAAGGCATCATCAATTACGGCGTGCTGAAGGAACTGAGGAAACGCAACGGCCTCGGCGGCTCCGTGCTGATCAATGCCGGGCGCGGCCGCCTGCAGAAGGATGCCGACATCGTGCGCGCGCTGGACGACGGCACGCTGAAGGAAGCGAGCCTCGACGTGTTCGAGGTCGAGCCGCTGCCGAAGACCAGCCGGCTGTGGAGCCACCCGAAAGTGTTCGTGACGCCGCATGCGGCGGCGACCTCCGATCCCGTGCATCTGGTGCCGATCATGCTGCGCCAGATGGCCGCCTTCGAGCGCGGCGAGAAGCTCGAGAATGTCGTGGATCGCAACGCGGGATATTAACCCGGCTTGCCACATTCGCGGCGGGCGATCGACCGGTTCATGGCGTCGATCCGGCCGCTTGCCTGTTCGAGGTCGCGCTGGGCCTTGGGACGGACGTCCGGCGTGAACGGGCCGAGGCCCACCCCGGGATCGGAGAAAGACGGCTTGGCATCCTGCGGGAGGCGATATTGCTGCGCCAGCCGGTTGCGTTGCGCTAGCAATTGATCGCAAGGCATTCTATCATATTGCAGCGAGGACTGGACATTCGCGTCCTGTCGCTCGGCAATCGAGGTGCCGACGCAACCGGCCATTGCCAGGCAAGGTGCCAAGACCACCAAGTTCCAGCGCATGCAAGGTCCTCCGTGTTGGTGTCCTGCCCTTTCGGGCATGCGAATCGGACTTTTTCGCAGCCGCCGCCAGATGTGGCGCAGATGAACGAAAAGCGTCGCCGGACGAGGCCTGATGCGGTTTCGTGATGGAGATCCCGCCGGCAGTTGCCTGTATGCCGAGTCAGCAGTCACTTGCAACAGGCTTCCCGCGCCGGAATTAGCAACTATCTTGGAGCCATGCGCGCCAGCGACCTGCTTCACCCCCGGCCCGAGGGCCTCTATTGCCCACCCGGCGATTTCTTCATCGATCCGGTGCGGCCGGTCAACCGGGCGCTGATCACCCACGGCCATTCCGACCATGCCCGTTCCGGCCACCGTTCGGTGTTGGCCACACAACAGACGCTGGACATCATGGGGCTGCGCTACGGCGAGGGCTTTGCCGGGACCACGCAAGCGGCAGCACTTGGCGAGACGATTGCGCTGAACGGCGTCACCGTAACCTTCCATCCGGCCGGCCATGTGCTCGGCTCGGCACAGATCGAGGTCGTGCATCAGGGCTCATGCATCGTCGCTTCGGGCGACTACAAGCGCCAGAGGGACGCGACTTGCGAGCCGTTCGAACCGGTCAAGTGCGACGTGTTCATCACGGAGGCGACCTTCGGCCTACCGGTGTTCCGCCATCCGCCCGATACCGAAGAGATCGCCCGCCTGCTGAAATCGACGGCGCAGTTCCCCGAACGCGCGCATCTGGTCGGCGCCTATGCGCTCGGCAAGGCGCAGCGCGTCATGCGATTGCTGCGCGATGCCGGCTACGACAGGCCGATCTACATCCATGGCGCGCTGGCCAAGCTCAGCGACTATTATCAGGGCCAGGGCATTGACCTCGGGACGCTGGAGCCGGCGACCGTCGAAAGCGGTGGCAAGGACGATTTCTCCGGCGCCATCGTCGTCGGCCCGCCATCGGCCTTCGCCGACCGCTGGGCGCGACGCTTTCCCGATCCGATCTCGTGCTTTGCGTCCGGCTGGATGCGCATCCGCCAGCGCGCCAAGCAGGGCGGCGTCGAGCTGCCGCTGATCATTTCCGACCATGCCGACTGGGACGAGCTGACCGCCACGATCAGGGAGACCACAGCCGGAGAAATCTGGGTGACGCATGGCCGCGAGGAGGCCCTGGTGCGCTGGTGCGAACTCGAAGGCATCGCCGCCCGACCGCTGCATCTCGTCGGCTATGAGGACGAGGGCGACTGAGGATGGAGCCAGCAACCGCCGGTGTAGCGCTCTACGGCGCCCCCCTCTGGCCTGCCGGCCATCTCCCCCACTTGGGGGGAGATCGGATGTCGCGCCGGCTTTCGCCAATCACTGACGTTGTAGGACGGGCGGCAAGAACGAAACTGCCAATCTCCCCCCTCGTGGGGGAGATGTCCGGCAGGACAGACGGGGGCGCGACAGAACGCGACGCTCGCCCATGGTTCTCGCCCTCATGAACCGCTTCGCCGAGCTCCTCGATCGCCTCGTGCTGACGCCGTCGCGCAACGGCAAGCTGACGTTGCTGACCGATTATTTCCGCGGCGTCGAGGATCCGGATCGCGGCCTGGCGCTAGCCGCCATTACCGGCGACCTGACCATCGCGGCGGTCAAGCCGGCGATGCTGCGCATGCTGGTCATGGAACGCATGGACCCGGTGCTGTTCGGCTATTCCTACGACTATGTCGGCGACTTGGCGGAGACGGTGTCGCTGGTCTGGCCGCAATCGCCGGCGGATATCGCCAACCATGAGCCGACGCTCGCCGAGGTCGTCGCGAAATTACAGGCGGCGAGCCGTTCCGACGGGCCGAAGGTGCTGGCCCGGCTGCTCGACAGCGCCAGCATCTCGGCTCGCTTCGCCATTATAAAGCTGGTCACCGGCGGCCTGCGCATCGGCGTCTCGGGGCGGCTGGCCAAGCAGGCGCTGGCCGATCTCGGCAAGGTCGACGTCGCCGAGATCGAAGAACTCTGGCATGGGCTGACGCCGCCCTATGCCGAGCTCTTCGCTTGGCTGGAAGGCAAGGCAGAAAAACCCAAAAAGACAGCGCTGGCGCTGTTCCGGCCGGTGATGCTATCGAACCCGATCGGTGACGGCGACCTCGAAAAGCTCGACCCGGCCGACTATGCCGCCGAGTGGAAATGGGACGGCATCCGCGTCCAGGCCGTATCGGAAGGCGGCATTCGCCGGCTCTATTCGCGCACCGGCGACGACGTCTCCGGCGCTTTTCCGGACCTCGCAGAGGCGATGAATTTTTCCGCCACCCTCGACGGCGAGCTTCTGGTCGGCGACCCCTTGCAGGCGACCGGCACGTTCTCGGACCTGCAGCAGCGGCTGAATCGCAAGAGCGTGACACCGAAGATCCAGCAGCAATACCCGGCCTTCATGCGCTGCTACGACGTGCTTCAGATCGGCGACGAGGATTTGCGCGGGCGCTCTTTCCGCGAGCGGCGCGGCCGCCTCGAAGCCTTCGTGCAGACGCTCGATCCGAGCCGCTTCGATCTGTCGCCCCTGGTCGAATTCACCGACTGGCAGGCGCTGGAGGAATTGCGCCGCAAGCCGCTGCATCCGGTCATTGAAGGCGTAATGCTGAAGCGCTGGGATTCGCCCTATCTCACCGGCCGGCCCAAAGGTCCATGGTTCAAATGGAAGCGCGATCCGCACACTGTCGACGCCGTGCTGATGTATGCCCAGCGCGGCCACGGCAAGCGTTCGAGTTTTTATTCCGATTACACGTTCGGCGTCTGGTCCGGCCCGGAAGGATCGGAGGAACTGGTGCCGGTGGGGAAAGCCTATTTCGGCTTCACCGACGAGGAACTGAGGCAGATCGACAAATATGTCCGCGACAATACGATTGAGCGCTTTGGCCCGGTCCGCTCGGTACGAGCCGACCGCAGACAAGGCCTCGTGCTGGAGGTGGCGTTCGAAGGGCTCAACCGCTCGACACGGCACAAATCCGGCGTCGCTATGCGCTTTCCGCGCATTTCACGGCTGCGCTGGGACAAGCCGGCGGCCGAAGCCGACCGCATCGAGACGCTGCAGGCGCTGCTCGATACCTGAGGCTCAAGGAACAATCGAAACGCGGATCTCGTAGATGTCGACTGACTTGCCCTGTTTGTCGAAGTCGGAATTGATGGCGATGGTGCCGGCAGCACCCGGACGCTTGTCGGGAAACCGCACGTCGAACAGATATTCGTTGCGCTCGTGGCCGACCGCGTAGCGCTTGCGGCCGCAGTCGCCGAGTTCGCCGAAGTTGCAGTCGACGGAGATCTGCGTGTCCTTGCCCTCCTCGGAGCGGGCGATGATGTCGAACGTGGCGTGCTTGCCGGCGAGTTTTTCCAGCACGCCTTGCCCGACGTCGAAGCTGATCGCCGAACCGGAGGCGCCCGACCGGATGCGCAGGAAGGAACCGCTGTCGTCCTGCATGACTTCGGCCTTGGCATCCGAAGGTGCACTGACAAGCGCCGGGTCGCTCGGCGAAAACACATTGATCCAATCGCGCGCCTCATCCGCCTCGCCGGAGTTCAGCGGCGGGGCAGTTTCGCCTGGCGTGAAATCATCGTCGTCCACCATCGGCGGCGCTTGCGGTGGGGCCGTGTCGAGTTCGGCCGCCGACTTGAAGACGCCGGTCTGCGCAGCGAAATAGAGGCCGATACCGGCGGCTGCGAGTAGCGTCACGCCAAGGAAGATAGCGGTGAGAGGCAGGCGGGGGCCTCTCGCCCGCCTGTCGTCACGGTCGGGCATCACCTCTGCGTCGTCTCCGGTTGATCGAGGCGACAGGTCGATCTTCGGCGCATCGGGAAAAGCCGCTTCGGGCATGATATCGGGAACGACCGGCAGGACGCGCGAGCGCGGCGCGTCGGATGCAGGGGGCGCGTCGGCGGCAAGGTGCACGTCGGGAGCGGGAGGCTCGGCCGGACCGTCGACAACGACGTCAGGCGGCGGCGCCGGTTCAGCATCGGCGCCGGCATCTGGTTCCGCTTCAACTTCTGCTGCGCTATCAGCCGGCTGCTCTACCGCCGGTGCCGCAGCGTGGTCATCGGTCGATGGGCCGACGCCGGGAACCGCCGGCAGGAATTCGGATTCGATTTCGGTGATCTTGGCCTGCACCGCCTTGCGGCGCTTGATGGCGAGTTCCACCGTCACGCCCGGGTTGGCCTGCAGGGCACGGTCGAGTGCGGCGAAGGCCGATCGATAGACCCGCTCGCGAAACGCGCGGTCTTCGGCATTGCCTTTCTCAAAGGCATTCCGGATCGCTTTTTCGATCGCGTCCAAGCTGGATCCCTCTGCACCTACGGTCACATGTCATGATCGTTAGCCGCAGGCGATCAATCAATCAACGGGCCAGCGGCCGCATTCTGTCTTCGTGACACATCCAAAGCTCATTTCGGCGGTTTTCGGTAAAGGAATCAACATTTTTCGCCGATTTCCCGATGCAGCGCCAACGCGATGTCGCGCAACCTGCCGGCGAGTCATCGCGCCACCGCATGGCGGATCGGCGCGGCCGCCGCTTATAGGCCGGCATGAGCCCACACGAAATGCCAAGTCCCATCTTGAATTTGTGGCGGGTTGCGTCTATCACCCAGCGCATCTTGGAGGCCCTGGCTTCCCGGGCCGCTTTAGCTCAGTTGGTAGAGCACATCATTCGTAATGATGGGGTCAGGTGTTCGAGTCACCTAAGCGGCACCAATCTTTCCTTTCCAAGGGGTTGCGGGCCCAAAGCGCTCCTCACCACACCGCAAATTCGAGATCAGGACACATTTCGGGACACAAAACCGAGCGTCGGTGGTGCGTGGGGCGGCCAATGGGAGGTCTCGAACGTTCGCAACTGCCTTACATCGAAAAGTAGAACGGGCCTGCCACTCTAGCTTCGCGTCCCCCCAGTTCCGCACTGCAGTCGGACTTGATGTTCGAATTGCCGCTCATCTTGATCGTGTCGGCAACGATGCGCAGGCAGGTGCTGCTGGTTCCGTTGTTACCATTGTAGGTCAGGTCGCCATAGGGGAAGTATAGGACGCCGTTTAGATCAGTGGCGCCATTCCCATTGAACAGGTGGGACGATGTGTTCGCTCGTGCCGACATCATCAGCATGCCGGCATAGTCGCCTGTCTGCGGCGCGCTCAATGACAACGAGCCGTTGCCGTTCACTGTTATGCCGCCATCAGCCATGAAGATGGTCACGCCGGCGCCGGTCACTGTGCCTCTAACGGAAAGAGAACCTTCGACATAATAGAGGCCCGGCTCCAGGGTTTTGTCGCCGCTCAGATCAAGATTTCGATACCGCCCTGGACTGACTGTCAAGTCGCCAGCTTTCGGATTAGGATACAAGATTGGTGGTACCGGTTCCACCAGGTTACCCCATGGGTCAGGCAGTCGCCACGCATTGACGCGATTTTGCTCACAATCGGTGATCAGTCCGCTGGTCGCCACTATTCCGCCAGATGATTGAATGCAGTCCGCCTCAAGGGACGCGTCGCCGCCAACATAGATGGAATCCGGAGCCGACGAATTGGAAGCGATAACGCAGCCATCCATGATGACTGTGGTGCTTCCGGCCGCCTCGAAGGCGCGCGGCGCGGCCCGGTTGAGGGCATAGACGCACGCAGTATCACCATTGTTGGACGTAATGCGGGACCGGACGAGAATGTTGGTCGATGACGGTCCATGGCCGCCGATTGAGCGGGGAATGAGATAGGTGTAGTTGAGGCTGGATTCAGTCCTGAGGCTCTGGCTTCCGTCGTTTTCCGTCGCCAGACCGTGATAGACGAGCGAGGGTATGTTATCCGCGCTTGCATCGACCGATGCCAAGTTGGCTTTGAGTAGCTTGTCGCCAAGCGCCTGTAGCTCACCGTCGCTCAGGCCCGAGTTGACCTTGACGGCGATCTCCATGCTTGCTGCATCGAGAGCCGATTGAAGCCTGCTCCGCTCGCGGTTCATGTTCGCGAGATCCACCGCGGCGCCGACTGCTGCAATCATAGGAAGCAGCATGACAACGAGACCGATCGCAAAGTTTCCGCGGCTGTCTCGAAAGAACCGTTTCACAAGCAGAATTTGGTGCATCATGCCGGCAAAATGCATCCCTTGCGGCAAAGAAGTTGTTTCATTGATCACTAAACTCTTAAGTAGGACGGAATTCGTCCTCACAGAAAAGCTGCCGGACGGTCAAACCGCTGTCCGGATGGAGGATGCCGCCGTTCCGTGGCCGCGAATGCAGAGCGCTCTCAGCGAGCGGATGCAGGTATCGCCCGACAGCGCACAGCGCCGAACGGTTACCCGTCGCTAAGTCTATTGAAAAACAAACATTCGAAATGGGTGATCGCCAGCACCACTCGTGACCTATTCCAGTTTAGAAGGGCAAGTTCTGGCGCTGAACAACATGCCAGATCCGTTCTACGCCACCATTTCGCTCCAGAACCGGTCTAGCCAAGCTTTCTACAATTTTTCACATTGGACCCCGCGGCGGTCTGTAAGCCAACTGCAATTCGTTGGATCCGGCGACGGTTCGAACGCTGCTACGGCTTGTTCATCAGTGCGAGGTTGGCATCGACCACCGAGGTATCGGTCATTCCTGCCTTGGCCTCCAGAAGCAATTCGCGGGCTTTTTTCTTGTTGCCGCGCAACAATTGCGAATACCCCATATTGTTGACGATGTGGGCCCGGCGGCCGGCAACCACAACAAGCTGATCGTAAGCGCGGTCGGCAAAATCGAAGCGGCCGAGCTGGTCGTAGGAGGCGGCAAGTCCCAGCCATGCCTCGGCATTGTCGGACCGAAGTTCCACCGCCTTGCGGAAGTGCTTTTCTGCCAACCCATAATTGGCTTCGCGGAACTGCGTCTTGCCAGATACGAGATCAGCCCCGCTGATGTCGGTCGTCGCCGGAGCGATCGACGTGGTCTCGGTGACGTCGACGCTGCTCGTCGCGCATCCCGTCGCAATCGTCACGACTGCGACCGCAGCCAACGCGGCGAATTTCGATTGCCCCATAATCTGCCCCATCCGGCCGCTTGGCGGGCCGTCTCATCAAGCACCATAGCGGGTTCGGCTTAAGCTTCGGTGGCGGGTTTCGAGCAAATATTAGGAAAGCCGAACATATTGGATTAACTATCGACTGGAGCGGATCAGTCGCCTGCCGTCATTTTCACGATGATCGGGATGATGGCGATCATCAGCACGACTGGCAGGATGCAGACCGTAACCGGCACCGACATCTTTGCCGGCAGCGCGTGCGCCTTTTCCTCAGCTATCGACATGCGCTTGTGACGCATTTCGTCCGAATAAACCCGAAGCGCGCCCGAAAGGCTGGTGCCAAGCTCCTTCGATTGCTGAAGCAGCGTGGCGAAGGAGCGTACCTCGTCGAGGCTCAGGCGATCAGCCAACGATTTCAGCGCATCGTCAAGGCTGCGCCCTGCCCTGAGTTCGAGCGAGACAAGCTGAAGGTTCTGGCTGAGGGAGGGATAAGTGATAAAGAGCTCTTTCGACACCCGCTCGATCCCGGCCTCCATGCTCATGCCAGCGTCCGCGCAGACGATCATCAGGTCCATGAAATCGGGAAAGCCATTGCGGTATTCCCGCATTTTCGTACGGACCTGCGAGGTCAATACAAGACCCGGCAGAAAATAACCGGCGCCACCGGACATGATGATAAAAGTCCAGCGGCTCGGAACTGCCGATTCACCGCCAAACCAGCGGACGAACAGAAACGCAACAACGGCTCCAGCCAGGAAGCCGACAAAGCGGATGACAAAAAACCTGCCGACCGCGCCTGGATCCATGTGACCAGCCT
Organism: Mesorhizobium sp. WSM4807; assembly: GCF_055811615.1. Classification (NCBI taxonomy): domain Bacteria; kingdom Pseudomonadati; phylum Pseudomonadota; class Alphaproteobacteria; order Hyphomicrobiales; family Phyllobacteriaceae; genus Mesorhizobium; species Mesorhizobium sp. WSM4807. The sequence continues at coordinate 378,582 of NZ_JBVVQY010000001.1, read as the reverse complement.
GGATGAGTTTCATCCGCAGCCGCGCAACGTTTTCCGGATCGCTTTTGGCGTAGAATTCATGGGCGGTTTTCATCGCCTTGTCGCGGACGGCGCCGGCGTTCCGTTTCGGCGCGGCGGTCGGCTTGGGTGCCTCCGCAACCTCGGAGACTTCGACCTTGAGCCGGCGCTTCAAGTCGCCGCGTCCTCCACGCACGGTACTCCACTGCCAGAGGATCGCTCCTCCTCCCACGGCGAGCAGCAAAAGCGCCACCGGCGCCAGCGACGTCGGGCGAAGGGAGGCAAGGAGGCCGATCAGGGTTTCCATGTCAGAATTTGAAGTTCGACATCTTGAACATCATGGCGTTGCCCAGCATTAGCCATGAGATCGAACCGCCCAACAGATACCAAGTCATCGGCTCGCCCCAGACGCTCTCGTAGAATTGCGGCATCATGACCATGATGCCGACCATCAGCAGTGCCGGTACGGCGGTCAGGATGTAGGCCGACATGCGGCCCTCGGTCGAGATTGCTCGCACTTTGCGCCGCAGCTTTCCGCGCTCGCGGATGATCGACGACAGACCATCCAGGATTTCGCGCAGATTGCCGCCTGAGCTGCTCTGGATCGACACAGCGGTGACGAACAGCGGCAGGTCTTCGTGTCCGACGCGCTCAAACAGCGAATGCAGCGCGGAAACCAGGTCGGAGCCATAGGTCACTTCGTCGGCGATCACGCCGAATTCGGTGCCGATCGGATCGGCCATTTCACGCGCCACCATCGAGATCGCCACCGGAACCGGATGCCCTGCCTTGAGGCTTCGCGTGATGAGTTCCAGAGCTTCTGGAAGCTGCATTCCGAACATCTTGTGCCGCCGCTTGCGCAGGAACCGCAGGGTCATGATCGGAAAGACCAAACACATGACCGGAAGCACTGCCAGTGCAATGATCAGCGGCAGGCCGTAGGAAACGGCAAACAGGCAGATGCCAAGCGCCAGACCCGACGTGATCAGCAGAAATTTCGGCAGTGGCAGGACCATGCCGGACTGGATCCGCAGCTCCCGAATCCGGTCGAGTGAAAGCATCAAAGCACCGCCTTCCATCCCACGCTCTTTGCGCAGTTGGATCAGCACCTGCTCTTGGCTGAGCTTTTTCTCCTGCAGCTTCATTCGCCGATTGATCGCCATGCGGCGATCCCGGTGCCCGGCGTAAAGCAGGTAAAACGCTTCGGCGATCATGATGCCGGTCAGACCGGCGCCGGCATAAATCACATAGATGGCGCTGAATCCCTCGAGCATTGATTATTCCTGCTGTCTGCCAGGCTCGAAATATCGCCCAGGAAATTCGATGCCTATCGCCTTCAGGTCTTCGAGGAAGCGCGGGCGCAGGCCCGTCGCCTCGAAGTGGCCAAGGATCGTCCCGTCCGCTTCCATGCCGGTGCGCACGAAGCGAAATATCTCCTGCATCTGGATCACGTCGCCTTCCATCCCGGTCACTTCGGCGACGCTCGTGACCTTGCGCTTGCCGTCGGAAAGCCGGGTAAGCTGCACGACGATATCGAGCGCGCTTGCGATCTGGCTGCGGATCGACTGCACGGTCATCGGCATTCCGGTCATGCCGAGCATCTGTTCGAGACGGGAAATCGCGTCGCGCGGCGTGTTGGCATGAATGGTCGCCATCGAGCCTTCGTGGCCGGTGTTCATCGCCTGAAGCATGTCGAAGGCTTCCTCGCCGCGGCACTCGCCGAGGATGACGCGGTCCGGCCGCATGCGCAGCGCGTTTTTGACCAGATCGCGCTGCTTGAGTTCGCCGTGACCTTCGATATTGGCCGGCCTCGTCTCCATGCGCGCCACATGCGGCTGCTGCAATTGCAGTTCGGCCGCGTCTTCGATGGTGATCAGGCGCTCGTCTTCGGGGATGAAGGCCGACAGCGCGTTCAGCATCGTCGTCTTGCCGGTGCCGGTGCCGCCGGAAATAATCGTCGTCTTGCGGGCATGGACTGCGGCGGCAAGGACCTCGGCCATGTTCTGCGTGACCGCACCGAATTCAACGAGCTTATGCAGACCGAGCTTATTCTTGGAGAATTTGCGGATGGATACCAGCGGCCCGTCGACACCGACCGGTCGGATGGCGGCATTGAAGCGTGAGCCGTCGAGCATGCGCGCGTCGACCATCGGCTGGGATTCATCGACGCGGCGGCCGACGGCCGCAACGATCTTGTTGATGATGCGTATCAGGTGAGCTTCGTCCTTGAACGGAATATGCACCTGCTCGAGCTTGCCATGCCGCTCGACGAAGCAACTGCGATGGCCGTTGATCAGGATGTCGTTGATGGCTGGGTCTTTCAGCAACGGCTCGAGCGGGCCGAGGCCGACCATTTCGTCGACAATGTCATCCACCAGCGCGTCGAGTTCGGCGACATTGACCGCAAGCCGTTCGCCGCGCGCCTTCTCGGAGACGAAATCATGCACTTGCCGCCGCATCTCGTCGCGCGGCAGGCGCTCGAGCGCTACGAGGTTGATCTCTTCGATCAGCATGCGGTGAATGCGCATTCTGGCGTCGAGGACCTTCGTGGGCTTTGCCTGCCCCACCTCGGGTTTCGGCGGGGCCGGCTTGCGTGTCGTCGGGATGACGACCGGCCGATGCTGGACTGGCGCCTGCTCCTGCCGGATTTCCGGCGTGGCATCGCGTTTCTGGAGCGTCGAAAATCGGCTGATCACCCGGCTCTCCTCAAAAGACTTTTGCCGAGCCCGAACAGTGAACGCTTTTTCCGCGTTTCCGCCACGACCTCATCAGGCAGGACTATTCGCCTGAGATCGTTGACGACATTGGCGTTGGGGTCGATCTCGTGCAGCGGAACGCCGCGATCGACGGCCTCGCGCACCAGCTTGTAATTGTTCGAGATGCCGCCGACGAAATGCTCGCCGAGGAATGCCTGGACGTCGGCCCGCTTGATGCCGCTTTCGAACAGGCGTTGTTCGAAGCGGTTGACGATGACGTTTGGCTTCACCTCCTTGCCCACCGTCTCATAAACGGCCTGGATCAGCCGCTGCGTATAGCGCAGGCACGGCACGGTCATTTCGGCGACGATGTAGAGCTTGTTCGAGCCCAGCAGCACGGTCTCCGTCCAGGGAAACCACGTGCGCGGCATGTCGATGACGACATTGTCGAAATAGGCGGAGACGAGGTCCAGCATGCGGACAACCACGTCGGCGTTGAACGTGCGCATCTCCGCTGGCCGCGCAGGCGCAGCCAGCACGCAGAGACCGCTCGCATGTTTCGAGAGCATCACGTCAAGAAGCTGGCGGTCAAGGCGTTCCGGCTGATTCTCGATTTCGTTGATGTCGAAACGTGGCTCGAGGTCGAGATATTCGGCGCATGAGCCTTGCTGGAAATTGAGATCGACTACGCAGGTCGACGATCCGCGCGTTGCCGAATGGTGGAGCTGGAACGCGGTTTGCAGCGTCAGCGTGGTGGTGCCGACCCCCCCGGCGGCGGGCATGAACGTGTAGATTTGCGACTCGGTGTTCTCTTCGCGCCCCGGTCCCTCAAGCGCGCGAACGCAGGAGCGAACAAGATCGGCGGTGGTCAGCGGCTTGACCAGAAAATCGGCGACCTGAAGCTGAACCAGGATGCGCGCGGCGGACGCATTGAATTCCTGAGTCACAACGATGATTGCAGCGCGCCTTTCGAGCCGCCGCGTAATGCGCTGCAGCGCCTCGATCTCGTTGAGCTTGGCCGCATCCATGTCGACGATCACCGCGCTGCAATCAGCCTCCTGGATTTCGCCGCGTAACTCGGTGACGTTCTTCTCGACCGTAACAAGCGCAACCGCCTCCGACGAGGCGAACGCCGTCCTTGTTTTCTGCACAAAGCTCTTGTCGGTGGAAACAAGCACGATCCGCTTGGTTTTTCCGGGATTTGCCATTCTTCTCGCCCGCGCGTTTGGTGCCTGATCAGTAACCGGCCGTGGGTTGCGATGCTTTTTCCTCGACCCCTTTCGGGGCCGCGCTTGGCTGGGTGCCGCGGTTTGCTGGCACCCGAAGCCGGGTGCGTTCGACGCCCTCAGGCCACGGATCGACCATCTGCATCACGGTGTTGGCCGCCATCGCATTGCCGGCGCCTTGGGTCAGCCCGTCGAGACGCATCGTCTCCTCGGTGGCACAACCGCTGGCAGAGGCAAGCATTGCGACGGCGCCGATCCTTGAAAGCGTTCGCATGCTTATTCCTTTGGGAGATCGAGGAAGTGGCCGACTTTTGTGGCTGGAGCGGCAGCGTCGGTTGCGGTCCGGCCATTGTGGGCAGCGTCGGCGGTTTTCACCTCCTCCACATTGCCCAGAAAATAATCGACATTGCTTGCCGGCAAGGTGCCGTCAGCCGGCGTCAGCGGCTTCTTCGATGGGTCCATCGGCTTAACGAGGTACGGCGTGACGATGATGACCAGGTCCGTTTCGCGCCGCTGATACGCTCTGGAACTGAACAGCGGGCCGAGCACCGGCAACTTGCCCAGACCTGGGACGCGCTGCTGAACCATGTCGTTCTCGCTTTGCAGCAAGCCCGCCATCATGAAACTCTGACCGCTTTTCAGATCGATCGACGTGTGCGCGCGCCGCACCACGAAACCCGGGATGGAGATATTGCCGATATTGTAGGAAGCCGATCTATCGATCGAGGAGACCTCCGGCTCGATGTCGAGAGCGATCAGGCCGTCGCTGAGCACGGTCGGTGTGAAGTCCAGACTGACGCCGAACTTTTTGTATTCGACTGTGATCTTGCCGACCTCTTCCGAGACTGGGATCGGAAACTCGCCGCCCGCCAGGAAACTCGCTTTTTCACCCGAGCGCGCAATCAGGTTCGGTTCGGCAAGACGTCGCGCGACACCGCGGTCTTCCAGAGCCTTGATGGCGACATCGATTGACACGCCGTTGGAGAGAAGGCCGCCGATGAGCTGTGCCGCGGGAGCCGCCTTAGAAACCGAAGGAGTGGAGTTGAATGAGACGCGGCCATTGCTGCCGATGTATGTCACGCCGATTTTGGTGCCGAGTTCCTGTCCCACTTGCCGGTTGATTTCGACGAAGCGCACATTCAGCTGAACCTGCTGCGACGAGGAGATATTGACCGAGTTGATGACCGTTTCTTCGCCCGAAAAATTGGTGGCGATCCGAGTCGCCTTATCAACCGCCAACGCATCTTCGGCTGAGCCAGACAGAACAAGCCGGCCATTCGCCGAGCTAACCTTTATGTTGGCGCCCGGCACGCTGTCGCGGATGGTGCTGGCCAAACGGTCGGTGTCGAGCGTCACCTCGATGTCCATCGTACCGACCAGTTTCTTGTTTTCGTCGAAGAGAGCGATGCCCGTGGTGCCGAGATTACTGCCGAGCAGGTAGAAGGAGCGGTCCGTCAGCGGCTTGACGTTGGCGATCTCTGGATCGCCGATGACGATCTCGTGGAACGGCAGATCGGTCTTGATCGTTCTGGGCTTTCCCCTGGCGAGCTTGATCGACATGTTTTTGGTCGAGGTAATGTAAACCACGCCGTTGCCGGCCTCAGCGTTTCCAACGCCAACCAGAAAGTGTCCCGCCGCAACCGAGATCGCCAGCAATGCTATTCCGGCAGCATGCGCGCGGCTCCGACACAAATTGCCCATCCACCCAAACATTGCCTGTCCCCAAAAATCCGGCACCCCTGCCGGTGTCGTGTCACTTGTCCGGCGCAACAACCTGATAGGATTGCGGGTTGGTGCCGCGCGTCACGATCACGGTCTTGAATTTTTGCGCTTCCGGCCCCTCTGCGGCGATCGCCTCGATGATTGCGCCCGCAGCATCCGACCCGCCGGCCGCCACCGAGCCGCCGAATGAAGAGATGGTCGTCAAACCGTCTGTCGAACCACCGCCTTCGCTTGAGGCGCGCAGCGACAGCGACAGCGTGCCCACCGTGCGGGCCAGCGCCACCTTCTGCGCGCCCTCGGCATTGACCTCGATGGTCACAGAATTAGCGATCTGCGGACTGGTCTGCCGCTCGTCGGCGCCCTGGCCGACGGTCAGCACCTTGGCGCTCTCGACCACGATCTCGCTGGTCAGCGTCGAACCGGCCGCGCCTTCGGCATTTTTCGCGACTTCGGTGATGGCGCCGGCGTCGCGCGTCAGCACCACGTCGACATGGTCGCCGGGCATAACGAAGCCGCCGACGCCGGCTATTTCGTCGGTGCGGATTGTCACCGCCCGCATGCCGGGCGAAAGCAGGTTCGACAGCGTCGCGCGCCCATTGGGACCCGACAGTTTTGCAAGCAAAAGCGGCTCGTTGATCTCTAGGGGTGAAAGCACGACACGACTTCCCTCGGCCAAAGCTTCGTTGATCGTCGTGAAGGCGCCCTGCGGAAGCGAATCCTGCGGCCACGGAATTTCCGCCAGTTGCGTCCGCTCTAGCGCCATGCCGAAGCGCAGCGGCGCCCTGGCGACGACGATCGTCTGAAACTGCATCGCCGGCGGCGCGGGTGTCGGAACTGCGAGCGAAATCCCTCCGGCACGAGCGTTTGCTTCGCTCTTAATCCAGAGATCGGCGGCAAAGATCGAGGCCGCGCCGAACACCGCGGCAATGCCGATCATTGTAATGGCTTTGCCCTTCACACCCGATCCCCCAAAATGAAGCCTTCTTGTCTTTTGTCTTTGGCCGGACGCTACCGGGCGATTCTGAACAATTAGAAACTTCGCTTATTCGAATTGGAGCTATCGTTGCGTCTGGTTACCGAACCCTTGGACCTTTTTCCGCAATTTGAGTGAGCGCCATTTACTTTTGGGTCGAAATTCACTTGGCTTCGACGTTTCCGGCACGCCGTCACGTTGTTGGTTACCCACACGGTCAATGCGGCCAGAAGCAATCGACAGTTTTCAGGAACGAGTTCATCAGGCTTCTGTGAAATGCTTCGCCATCGAATCTGCGATGGCGTCGCTACCGTGAGCGCCCGGGTCCCCGTTCCGGTGATCGGCCTCGTCAAGACCTAGCGCGCCGGCACTGGCGTCTACATCACGGCCGGTGGCAGGACTTTCTGGCTTTTATCTCGGCGTGCAGGCTGACGGCGATAAATTAGAGCGCACTCTTTCCGTCGCCATCTTCTCAATTGTATTTGCGTGCGCGATCGTCATCTTATTTTTCAACATGGATTCTACTAGAACGGAAATATCGAATTCAAAATTGTTTTCGGACGAGACAAGATTGACGATAGCATCGGACCCTTTTCTAGCTGTACTAGGATTCTTTTCGCTATTCTCTGTTTCCGTGCTTTCGATGGTAATGATTTTGCTTTTAATTTGGCGCTGCTCTACGAAAGTTGCCCACGTCGTGTCTGAAGTATTCCGCGACGACCGTCCTTAACTCGATCATTTAGATAGAGCCGGCCTCCAAGACTTTGGATGTCACAGCCCGATCAGCCCTAACGTTTCAGAAAATCACATCTGTCGCGCGGCATGGGGTCACTGCGACGCTGCCGGTGACAGTCGCAATATTCTTCCGGCCGGCTCATCGGTCAACGCCATTACCGCGTCGTCGGGAGCCTGCACCACGTCTCGGATACGCCTGCCGAGAGCGAGGACTTCCTCGCCGGCGACCTGCTTTCCGTCAATCCTGACACGAACGATGCCTTCCGCCGACAGTCCGCCAATCAGCAGGTCGCCTCGCCAACCGGCAAACATGTCGCCGGTGTAGAAGGTCATGCCGGAAGGCGAGATGACGGGCGTCCAGCTATGGACGGAGCCGGCAAACTCCGGCCTCGTCGACGGATCGGGGATGCGTTTGCCCGAATAGTGGCGGCCCCAGCTGACCACGGGCCAGCCGTAATTCCTGCCTGCTTCCGGAATGTTCAGCTCGTCGCCGCCGAGCGGTCCCATTTCCGCCGTCCAGAGCACGCCGGTTTCGGGATGGAGCGCTGCACTTTGCACATTGCGATGGCCGTAGGACCAGATCTCGTCGGCGCCGTCCTTGCCGACGAAAGGATTGTCATCAGGCACAGAACCATCGGGATTGATGCGGACGATCGTCCCGAGATGATTGTTCGGGTCCTGTGCCTGCCGCATCTTGAAGCGCTCGCCGAGCGTGACGAAGAGCTTGCCGTCCGGCGCGAATACCAGGCGGGAGCCATAGTGGTTCCGGCCGGAGACGGCCGGTTCCTGCCGGAAGATCACTTCGAAGTTCGAGAGCGCGCTGCCGTTCTCGTCCAGGCGTCCACGGCCGACGGACGTGGCCGCGCCGCCGCCGCGTTCCTCCGAGTAGGAGAGATAAACCGTCCGGTTGTTGGCAAAGTCCGGATCGAGCGCCACATCCAGCAGGCCGCCTTGTCCGCCGGCGAGGACGTCCGGCACACCGTCGATCGGATCGGAAACGGCCCCGTCGCTCGAGACGAGCCGCAGGCGCCCCGGACGCTCGGTGACCAGCAACGTGCCGTCGGGCAGGTAGGTCGCGCCCCAGGGATGCTCGAGCCCTTCGGCAAAGGTCTCGACCGCGATGCGACCAGTTTCGCTCTGTATGCTGCTGTCCTGCGCGAGCGAGGGCGCACCGAGGGCAAGAAGAAAAGACGAGGCAATGAATATCCGCAGCATGATTTCTCCATCCGAACGGGGGTATAGGGGAGGAGCCGCCGGCTCCCCGATATAATGACCGACTGCCGATGCGGTTCCAAGCTGGCGCGTTCGCCTGGATTTTAGCCATGACCGTGTCCTTGCCGACGGGACGAGCCCGGCGCATGTGACACCCTCAGCGCGCCTCTACAGAAAAGAAGACAAATGAGCGCGACTTGAAAACTAATTGAGACACAACTGAAACACATCTACGCGCAGGCGACATGTACGCGAAACGCTTTGGGGCGATGGTTCACCCCCAAGCCAGGAACGCAGGAGCGTCGCCGATGACACCCGACCAGATCAGACTTGTCCAGGACAGTTTTCGCGAGATCGTCCCGATCCGCGTGGCCGCCGCGGCGTTGTTCTATGAACGCCTATTCGCGATCGACGCGGACCTTCGCGCGCTGTTTCCGGTCAGAGACATGAGCAAGCAAGGCGCCAAGCTGATGGCGAGCTTGGGCTTCGTCGTGCACGGACTGGACCGTGCCGACACCATCCTCCCGACGGTGCGCGTGCTCGCCAAGCGTCACGTGACCTACGGCGTCGAGGAGCGTCATTACCCGATCGTCGGGCAAGCGCTCATCGAGACGCTGGCGGCCGGCCTCGGCACGGCTTTTACGCCGCCGGTCCGCGAGGCTTGGGAGGCGGCCTACGGGTTGCTCGCGAGTGTGATGATCGCGGCTGCCCGCGAGGATCAGCTCGCAGCGTGATTTTTTGGGATGCAGCCGCAGGCGACCATCCACCCGAACGACAATGCCAAATGGAGAGAAACACCATGCTCAGATACACAGCTCTTGCGGCGCTTTGCGCTGTGGCAAGTTCCGCTTCCGCCGGCGAACTCACGGCCCGTCAGGGTGGGAGCGTCGATCTCGGCACCTTTCACGGCGTCGTCTACTACACGGAGGCGGATGACGGCTATCGGGTGGTCACCACGATGGCTGCGGGCGAAGAAAGTTTTCCCGTACGCTTCGTCGCGACGCTCACCGAGGGCCAGGCGATGGTGATCTCGGTCCCGGGCGCGTTGGCAGGACCCGGCCAGGCACTCGAAATCTCGCGCGCCAAAGGCAAGCTCGTTGTCGCCAAGGTGGAGTCCACCCAGTAAACGTCTCCACGACTGAATTGCGGCAACGCGACGAGAGAATCGGCACCGCCATTGGGATGGCTATCGGTGCCGTCAGGCGGCCTTCTTCTTCGCCAGCCTCGCCTTGATGCTGGCGACGTCGGCGCGTGGCGTCGCCGCAAACAGCGTCTTGGTGTAGCTGTGCTTGGGGTCGGCAAAGACCGCGTCGCGCGAGCCGTATTCGACGGCCTCGCCGTAATACATGACCATCACGTCGTCGGCGATGTAGCGCACCACCGACAGGTCGTGGCTGATGAAGACATAGGTCAGCTTGAACTCGTCCTGCAGGTCGGCGAGCAGGTTGAGCACCTGCGCCTGCACCGACAGATCGAGCGCCGAAACCGGCTCGTCGAGCACCAACAGGCTCGGATTGAGCATCAGTGCGCGGGCAATGGCGATGCGCTGGCGCTGGCCGCCTGAGAACATGTGCGGGTAACGGTTGTAGTGCTCGGGCCCGAGGCCGACCTTCTTCAGCATCTTCATGGCGAGATCGCGCCGTTCGTCGGCCGGCGTGTCGGTGTTGATGAGCAGCGGCTCACCCAGCACATCGCCGATCTTCTGGCGCGGATTGAGCGAACCATAGGGGTTCTGGAAGACGATCTGCACCTTGCGGCGCATCTCCTTCGTCAGCCCATCCCTGGCGATGTCGACCTTGTTGCCGTCGATGAAGAGCTCGCCTGCTGTCGCGGGATCGATCAGGGTGATGATACGTGCGAGCGTTGACTTGCCGCAGCCGCTTTCGCCGACGATGGCCAGCGTCTTGCCCTTGTCGACGCTGAAGGAAACGCCCTTGACCGCGTGCACCGTGCGTGAGGGACGAAACAGACCGCCGCCGACATGGTAGTCGCGCACGATGTTCTTGCCTTCGAGAACCGTCATACTCATGGCGCGGCTCCTGTTGCAGGCGCGGCCCCTGTTGCAGGCCCGCTTCCCGCAGCAGACGGCGCCGGTTCGAACAGCATGTCGGAAATGGTCGGCAGCCGGTCGCCGACGGCGTTTTCCGGCAGCGCCGACAGCAGCGCGCGCGTGTAGTTGCTCTTCGGCTGCTCGAACAGCGACAGCACGTCGGCCTCCTCCATCTTGCGGCCCTTGTACTGGACGATGACGCGGTCGGCGGTCTCGGCCACGACGCCCATATTGTGGGTGATCATGATCAGCCCCATGCCGTATTTGGCCTGCAGGCCAACCAAAAGATCGAGGATCTGCTTCTGGATGGTGACGTCGAGCGCGGTCGTCGGCTCATCGGCGATCAGCAGCTTCGGATTGCAGGCAATGGCGATGGCGATCATGACGCGCTGGCACTGGCCGCCCGACATCTGGTGCGGGAACGAGTTCAGCCGCTCTTCCGGATCGGCGATGCCGACCAGCTTCATCAGTTCGATAGCGCGGGCACGGCGCTGGGCGCGGTCCATGCCCATATGGAAGCGCAGCACCTCCTCGATCTGGAAGCCGGCGGTGAAGCACGGATTGAGACTGGCGATCGGCTCCTGGAAGATCATCGAGATGTCCTTGCCGACGATCTTGCGGCGCTCGGACGGACTGAGCTCGAGCAGGTCGATGCCGTCGAAGGCCATGCGGTCGGCCTTCACCGTCGCCGTGTTCGGCAACAGCCCCATCACCGCCAGCATCGCCACCGATTTGCCGGAACCGGATTCGCCAACGATCGCCAGCACTTCGCGCGGCTCGATCGACAGGTCGATGCCTTGCACGGCCATGAACGGTCCGGCGGCGGTATCGAAGGACACGGTAAGGTTCTTGATTTCGAGAAGAGGCATGGTCACGACCTCTTCAGCTTGGGATCGAAGGCATCGCGCAGCCCATCGCCGATCAGGTTGATCGCAAGCACGGTGATCAGGATGGCAAGGCCGGGGAAGGTTACCACCCATGGCGCGCGCAGGATGAACTCGCGTGCCGTGGCCAACATCGTGCCCCATTCCGGCGTTGGCGGCTGCGCGCCGACGCCAAGGAAGCCGAGAGCCGCGGCCTCGAGAATGGCGTTGGAGAAGGACAGCGTCGCCTGCACGATCAGCGGCGCCATGCAGTTCGGCAAGATCGTCTTCACCATCAGCCTGAGATGACTGGCACCGGCCACCTTGGCGGAGATCACATATTCGCGGTTCTTTTCGGCCATCACCGCCGCGCGTGTGAGCCGCGCGAAATGCGGCTGCAGCACCAGCGCAATCGCCAGCATGGCGTTGAACAGGCCGGGTCCGAGGATCGCCACCAGAACCAGGGCAAGGAGCAGCGACGGGAAGGCCAGGATGACGTCCATGATACGCATGATCAGCGTATCGACCCAGCCGCGGAAATAGCCGGCGAGCACGCCTAAGATAATGCCGCTGGTCAGCGAGAAAACCACGACGACCAGTCCGATGAACAGCGAGAACCGCGCCCCGAAAATCAGCCGCGAAAGCATGTCGCGGCCGACCGCATCGGTGCCGAGCAGGAAAATCGATCTGCCGCCCTCCTGCCAGGCCGGCGGCGTCAGCAGCGCATCGCGAAACTGTTCGTCAGGCGAATGCGGCGCGACCAGTGGCGCGAAAATCGCCACCAGCACCAGGGCCGAGAACACGACCAGGCCTATGACGGCGCCGGTGTTCATCGAGTAGTAATGCCAGAACTCGGTGAAGGCGCGTTGCCGGCCGCCGGGCGGAATGGAGGCGGCGGTGGCTTCTGCCGTGGTTTGGTCGGTCATCTCACTGCACCCGGATACGTGGGTTGATGACGGCGTAGAGCACGTCGACGATCAGGTTCACCGCCATGACGATCAGCGCGATGATCAGCAAGCCGCTCTGGACGACGACATAGTCGCGCTTGGCGATCGCGTCGATCATCCACTTGCCGATACCGGGCCAGGAAAAGATGGTCTCGGTCAGGATGGCGCCCGCCATCAGCGTGCCGACCTGGAGGCCGATGGTGGTAACGACGGGGATCAGCGCATTGCGAAAAGCGTGAAGCCCGATGACACGGCGCGGCGCCAGGCCCTTGGCGCGGGCGGTGCGGACGTAGTCCTCGCCCAGCACCTCCAACATCGCCGACCGCGTCTGGCGCGCTATGACGGCAAGCGGAATCGTCGCCAGCACGATCGCCGGCAGGACCAGATGACTGGCGGCGGACCTGAACGCGCCGCTCTTGCCGGAGATCAGGCTGTCGATCAGCATGAACCCCGTCGTCGGCTTGAAGAAATACTGAAGGCCGATGCGGCCGGAAACCGGCGTCCAGCCGAGATAGCCGGAGAAGAAAATGATGAGCAGCAGCCCCCACCAGAAGATCGGCATCGAATAGCCGGTCAGCGCCACACCCATCGTCGCCTGGTCAAACCATGATCCGCGCTTGACCGCGGCGAATATGCCGGCGGGAATGCCGATGAGTACGGCGATGATCAGCGCGATCGTCGCCAGTTCCAGCGTGGCCGGAAACAGCGCCTGGAATTCACCGAGCACAGGCCGCTTGGTGGCGATCGATATGCCGAAGTCGCCGGTCAGGACCCTGCCGATATACTCGAGATACTGGACGACATAAGGCCGGTTGTAGCCAAACCGCTCGATAAGCTCCGCGTAGCGTTCGGGGCTGACGCCGCGCTCGCCGGCCAGGGCCAGGATCGGGTCGCCCGGCAGAAGCCGGACGAAAGCGAACGCCGCCAGCGATATGCCGAACACGGTCGGGATGATCAAGGCGAGCTTGTGGAGGAGATAGCGGAGCATCTTACTTCATAGAACGGCGGCGCCGGAAGTCCAGCGCCGCCGTCCAATCTCTCAGGGGTTATTCGGTGACGTCGACGCCGTCAAACCGATGAATGCCGAGCGGGTCCATGACGAAGCCAGAAACCTTCTTGTTCATCGGCATGAAGACCTTGGAATGGGCGATGGTCAGCCACGGGGCCTCACGCTTGAACACGACCTGAGCTTCCTCGTAGATCTTGGTGCGCTCAGCGACATCAGTGGTCGCCTTGCCCTTCTGCAACAAGGCTTCGAACTCCTGGTTGCACCAGATCGCATAGTTGGACTGGCCAATGGCATCGCAGCCGAGCAGGAACAGGAAGTTGTCCGGATCGCCATTGTCGCCGGTCCAGCCGAGCTGGAAGGCGCCGTCACGATCCTTCTGCTTGCCGCGTTCGCGATACTCGGTCCATTCGTAGCTGACGATCTCGGCCTTCACGCCGATCTTGGCATAGTCGGCCTGGATCAGTTCCGCGACTCTTTTGGCGTTCGGATTGTACGGGCGGCTGACCGGCATTGCCCAGATCTTCATCGACAGGTCCGTGACGCCGGCGTCGGCCAGCATCTTTTTGGCCGCGTCGGGATCGTACGGATCGTCCTTGATGTCCTTGTTGTAGGACCACATCGTCGGCGGGATCGGGTTTATGGCCGCCTGGCCAGCGCCCTGATAGACCGCATCGAGAATGGCCTGCTTGTTGACGGCCATGTTGAGCGCCTTGCGGACCTCGACCTTGTCGAAGGGCGGTTGCGTCGTGTTGTAGGCCATGTAGCCGATGTTCAGGCCTTCCTGCTCGTCGACCTTGAGGTTTGGGTCAGCCTGCAGGCCGGCGATGTCGGCCGGCGCCGGGTACGACATGATATCGCACTCGCCTGCCTTCAGCTTCTGCGCGCGCACGGCCGGATCGGTCGTGATGGCGAAGATCAGATCGTCGATCTTCTGGCGGCCGCCATAGTAGCCGTCCCATGCCGCATAGCGGATGACCGCATCGACCTGGTAGTCGACGAACTGGAACGGACCGGTGCCGATCGGCTTCTGCGTGAATTGCTGCCTGGTGCCGGCCTTGTCGAGCTGATCGGCATATTCCTTGGAGACGATCGAAGCGAAATCCATGCCGAGGTCTGGCAGGAAAGCGACTTCAGGCTTGTTCAGCACGAATTTCACCGTCAGGTCGTCGACCTTAACGATTTCCTTGAGAAGATCCGGGAAGCCCATGCCGGCAAAATATTCCCAGCCGGTGCCTGCCAGATAGTCGAACCACGGGTTTTCCTTCTTCCACTGGCGTTCGAAGGAGAAGATCACGTCGTCGGCGTTGAGATCGCGCGTCGGCGTGAAGTAGTCGGTGGTCTGGAACTTCACACCCGGCCGAAGCTTGAACGTGTATTCGAGACCGTCGTCGGAAACCGTCCAGCTCTCGGCGAGGCCAGGCGTGATGGTGGTCTTGCCGTGTTCGAACTCGACCAGGCGCGAATAGATGGTGCGCGACGACGCGTCGAAGTCGTTGCCACCGCTCCACGGCGACGGGTCGAAGCCGGCCGGCGACGCCTCCGAGCAGTAGACCAGCTGTTTCGCACTGGCCATGCCGCCGAGGACGCTTGCGGCAAGCAACGCGGCCGCAAAAGTCAGTTTCTTTTTCATGGAGGACTCCCTGATGTTCTTCCAAGCCCCTCTATCAGGCTCGCGAAGCGCGCATATAAGCACCGTTTTTCCGGCTTTGGAACACCCCGTTTGCCTACCCCACGGGAAGCAGAATTTATTTCTGCGTGCTCGCCAAAAAGGAGAAGGAAATGTCAATTACTGCCTTTCACGGTATTGTTAACGACTGCATTTTTTTATTGATATTCAACCCGGCGTTGGTGAGGAACTGCGACCTTCGGCTGGTCGTTGCCGCGGAAGATTTTCTTCCCGTCTTGCCGCAGGGGCAGACTTGCACGGCTGCCGATAGTCGCAATACATAGTTGGCAGGCTGGATTTCCTGGATGCCGGCAGCAGCGAGAACATCTCTGGCATTCGGAGGCAACGCGGCGCGCAAGCAGAGACAATAAGAACAACCGAGGGAGGGACAGGTGGCAAAAGCACCAAGGACGACGGCTCCAGCGAAAGCGAAGGCTAAAACTGCCGCAAAACCGGCCAGCTCCGACAAGCCAAAGGCGCCGACGGCCGTTGCCAAGCCGAAAGCGGCCCCGACAACGGCTTCATCGGCGTCGAAGCCGGGCCCGGCCACGAGATTGCCGAAAGCGGTTGGCGCCGGATCGCCGGAAAAGCCTTGGCTCAAGAGCTATCCGAAGGTCGTTCCGGCCGAGATCGGCGCCATGCCCTTCGGCTCCATCGGCGATCTGCTCGCCGACGCCTGCAAGCAGTATGCCAGCCGGCCTGCCTTCACCTGCATGGGCAAGACCATCACCTATGCGGAAGTCGAGCGGCAATCGGCCGCCTTCGGCGCCTATCTGCAGTCGACGGGACTGCAGAAGGGCGCACGCGTGGCGCTGATGATGCCGAACGTGCTGCAATATCCGGTGGCGATGATGGCAGTGCTGCGCGCCGGCTATATCGTGGTCAACATCAACCCGCTCTACACGCCGCGCGAGTTGGAACATCAGCTCAAGGATTCAGGCGCGCAAGCCATCGTCATTCTCGAGAATTTCGCCAACACCTTGCAGGCGGTGATCGCCAAGACGGCGATCAAGCATATCGTGGTCGCGGCGATGGGCGACATGCTTGGCGGCCTGAAAGGGACGATCGTCAATCTCGTCGTGCGCCGCGTGAAGAAGATGGTGCCGGCCTGGTCGCTGCCGGGCCATGTCAAGTTCAACGCCGCGTTGAAGGCAGGCGCCGGCATGAATTTCAAGCCGGTGCATGTCGCTGCCGACGACGTCGCCTTCCTGCAATATACCGGCGGCACCACCGGCATCTCGAAGGGCGCGGTGCTGCTGCACAGCAACGTGCTGGCTAACGTGGCGCAGAACGCGCTCTGGATCGAGGACGCCTTCACGGTCAAGCCGAAGCCGGCGCATCTCAACTTCATCTGTGCGCTGCCGCTCTATCATATCTTCGCGCTGACGGTGAACGCACTGATGGGCATGCAGTTGGGTGGCCAGAACATACTCATTCCCAATCCGCGCGACATTCCCGGCTTCGTCAAACAACTCGGCAAATACCCGATCCACATCTTTCCGGGCCTCAACACGCTGTTCAACGCGCTGCTCAACAATGAGGATTTCCGCAAGCTCGACTTCAAGCCGCTGATCCTGACGCTGGGTGGCGGCATGGCGGTGCAGAGGGGTGTCGCCGAACGCTGGAAGGCGTTGACTGGCTGCCCGGTCACCGAGGGTTACGGGCTTTCGGAAACTTCGCCGGTGGCCACCGCCAACACATTCAGCAATGGCAACTTCACCGGCACGATCGGCCTGCCGCTGCCCTCGACCGAGATCGCCATCCGCGACGACGACGGCAACGATTTGCCGCTCGGCGAAGTCGGCGAGATCTGCATCCGCGGACCGCAAGTGATGGCCGGTTATTGGAACCGGCCGGACGAGACCGCCAAGGTGATGACCAAGGATGGTTTCTTCAAGTCGGGCGACATGGGCTTCATGGACGAGCGCGGCTACACCAAGGTCGTCGACCGCAAGAAGGACATGATCCTCGTGTCCGGCTTCAACGTCTATCCGAACGAACTCGAGGAAGTCGTGGCCCTGCATCCGGGCGTGCTCGAAGTGGCGGCGATCGGCGTGCCGGACGAGCATTCAGGCGAAGTGCCGAAGCTGTTCGTCGTCAAGAAGGACCCGTTGCTGACCGCTGAGGTGCTGACTGTCTATTGCCGCGAGAACCTGACCGGCTACAAGCGGCCAAAATACATCGAGTTTCGGACCGAACTGCCGAAGACGCCGGTGGGCAAGATCCTGCGGCGGGCGTTACGGGGATAGTATAATTTTGGGCGATTGCCTTACTGTCGACAACGCGGCGGATACGCTTTCCCGTACCGATCCACTGACATTCATCAAGGCGAACATGCGGATCGCCCCTGTTCCCGCGCTGCCCGAAATCCGGCTTTACGCAGCCCATCCAGCGAGCGGTCTGTGGCGGCTCACGCATCAAGATGGACAAGCAGCCGAGCCGGAAGAAGAAGGAACCGAAGCCGACGAGTACGGGCCCGACCCGCAGCCACCTTACTGGGCCTATGCCTGGGCCGGCGGCGCGGTGCTTGCCCGCTACATTCTCGATCGGCCGGAGTCCGTGGCCGGGCTTCGCGTGCTCGACCTCGGCGCCGGGTCGGGCCTCGTCGGCATCGCCGCGGCAAAGGCCGGCGCCAGCCAAGTGATCGCGTCCGAGATCGACCGCAACGGCGTCGCCGCGCTCGGTCTCAATGCGGCGGCGAACGGCGTCGCAATCACGGTGGTCGGCGAGGACATCACCGCAGGTCCGCCGCCGCCGGTGGATGTCGTGGTGGCCGGCGACTTGTTTTACGGGCAAGATCTCGCCGACCGGGTCATCTCCTTCCTCGATCGCTGCCTGGCCGCCGGCATCAATGTGCTGATCGGCGACCCGGGCCGG
Source organism: Mesorhizobium sp. WSM4807 (assembly GCF_055811615.1). Lineage (NCBI taxonomy): Bacteria > Pseudomonadati > Pseudomonadota > Alphaproteobacteria > Hyphomicrobiales > Phyllobacteriaceae > Mesorhizobium > Mesorhizobium sp. WSM4807. The sequence continues at coordinate 360,609 of NZ_JBVVQY010000001.1, read as the reverse complement.
GCCTACCTGCCCCGCTCGCGGCTTCGCCTGCTGGCCGAATATCAGGTGCCGGATGTCGGCGAGGCAAAAGATGCGGCAACGAAGCCGAGCGGCGTCTTCTCGTTCGAGCCGGAGCAGCCCTGCGAGTTCAGGTCGTCTCCTTGACTCTTGCCGAAAGAAAGTCGGGCAGGTCGGCAACCGAATCCAGAATGACGTCGGCGATCTGCGACAGCGATTCCCGCGTGCCGGTGCCGGAGAGCACGCCGATCGCCAGACCGCAGCCGCCGGCCCGCGCCATCTCCAGATCGTGGCGATTGTCGCCGACCATGGCGATCGCGGCCGGCCTCAGGCCGGTCAGGTCCGAGAAGGCGAGGATCGTATCGGGCGCCGGTTTCGGATTAGCCACCGCGTCATAACCATAGGCGGCGTCGAACAGCTGCGCGACGCCCAGCGTCAGCAATGTCTTTTCAGCGCCAGTGGTCGAGTCGTTGGTGGCGACGCCGAGCCGGTAGGATTTCCTGTGAAGAACGCCAAGCGTCTCGACGATGCCCGGCAGCGCCACCGCCATCGACGAGCCCTGCACCGACGTGATCTCGTTGAATCGAGCGACGGCAAGCATCTGGTCTTCGTCGGACAGGCGCGGAAACCAAAGCTCGACGACATCCATGTTGGTGCCGGAGGCAAAGATAGAGTCGGGCTTGAAGCGTTTGGTGGCGAAATCGTAGCCTGCCGCGGCAAGCAGCCTGTCGGCTTTCCAGCGGTCACCCTCCGACGCATCCATCGCCATGAAATCGGCAACGCCGAGCCATGTCGCATTGAAGTCGACAAGCGTGCCGTCCTTGTCGAACAATATTCCCTTGATCTCGGCCAAGCCGCTTACTCCGATCCGCGCAATCGGTGGATGTGTCCCACCAGTCCGGCGGTCGAAGCGTCCCGCTTTGCGGCATTCTCCTTGCCCTCCACGACAGGCAGCAGGCCGGTCGCCAGTTCCTTGCCGAGCTCGACGCCCCATTGGTCGAAGGAATTGATGTTGAAGAGCGTGCCTTCGACAAAGACGCGGTGCTCATAGAGCGCGATCAGCCGTCCGAACGTATGCGGATCGAGTTGTCTGTAGAGGATCGTCACTGAGGGCCGGTTGCCGGAGAAGACGCGGTGCGGGGCGATCCTGTCGACTTCGGCGGGCGCCATGCCCTTTGCCAGCATCTGCGCGCGCGCTTCCTCCAGCGTGCGGCCCTTCATGAAGGCCTCCGACTGCGCCAGGCAGTTGGCGAGCAGCAGATCGTGGTGATGCTTGAGATCCGGCTCATGGCCGATGGCCGCGGCGAGGAATTCGACTGGAATGAAATCGGTGCCCTGGTGGAGCAGCTGGAAGAAGGCGTGCTGGCCGTTGGTGCCGGGCTCGCCCCAGACCAGCGGGCCGGTCGGCGTGGTCACAGTGCCGCCGTCGAGGGTTACGCTCTTCCCGTTCGATTCCATGTCGAGCTGCTGCAGATAGGCCGGCAGCCTCGACAGGCGCTGATCATAGGGAATGACGGCGCGGGCGGGGTATTGGCAGATCACCCGATGCCACCAGCCGATCAGTCCCATCAGCGCCGGCAGGTTCCTGGCCAGCGGCGCCGTCTGGAAATGTTCGTCCATCGCGTGCGCGCCATCGAGAAAGGCGCGAAAATTCTTCGGGCCGACGGCGATCATCACCGGCAGGCCGATCGCGCTCCACACCGAATAGCGTCCGCCGACCCAGTCCCAGAAGCCGAAGACGCGATCGGACGCGATGCCGAATTTAGCCACCAGGTCCAGTGCCGTCGAGACGGCGGCGAAATGCTTGCCGACCGCTTCCTTGCCCAGCGCCTTCTGCACCCATTCGCGCGCCGTCTCGGCATTGGTCATCGTCTCGATGGTGGTGAAGGTCTTCGAGGCGACGATGAACAGCGTGGTTTCGGCGGAAAGGCCCTTCAGCGTGTCGTGGATGTGGGCGCCGTCGATGTTGGACACGTAATGCGTGCGCGGCCCGTCGTGATAGGGCGCCAGCGCCAGCGTCGCCATGGCCGGGCCAAGGTCGGACCCGCCGATGCCGATGTTGACGATGTCGGTGATCTTCTTGCCGGTGGCGCCGGCGGCCTTGCCGGAGCGCACGGCATCGGCGAAGGCGCCCATCGCATCGAGCACGGCGACAACCTCCGCCTTCACGTCCTGGCCGTCGAGCACGATGCCCTTGCCGTTCAGGTTGCGCAGGGCGGTGTGCAGCACGGCGCGGCCTTCGGTGACGTTGATCCTCTTGCCCGAGAACATCGCGGCGCGCCGGCCCTCGAGATCGGCGGCTCCCGCCAGCTTCTCCAGCAGATCCATCGTCTGCGCATCGACCGCGCATTTCGACCAGTCAAGCAGCAGGTCACCGTCGGTGGCGGAGAATTTTTCGAAGCGCTGCGGATCAGCAGCGAAAGCCTCGCGCATGCTGCCCGATTTTGCCGCACGGTGATCGCGCAGGGCGTCGAGTTGTTTTTGAAAGGACGATTGATCCACTGCCTCACTCCGAGCCTTGAGATGCCAACATAACAGACCGGATGTTTCCGGCGCGTGTCGTCGCGTCCAAACTATCTAGCCGAAATCCACTGGTTTCAATGCGCAGCGATGACGCACTGCGTCAGGCAGCGATGACGCGTTGCGTCACGCCGCGATGACGCGTTGCGTCACGCGGGGGAAGGATCACTGGCGTAAATCCCAGTGATCAGAAAAATTGATTGGCGCAACAGCTTGTGCCACCGGTACATTCGACTGGTCCAGCCAAGTGAAAAAAGCTGGCCATCGAGGAACATCTTCCATGCCACAGCGAAACGACACGGCCATATGGTCCGGCCTGTTCCGGATTTCGGCGGAATCCGGCCAGACCCTGCAGGCGCAGATCCGTCAAGCGATCGTCGCCGCCATCCTCGACCGGCAAATCGCCGCCTCGATGCCGCTTCCGTCCTGCCGGATCCTGGCCGAGAAACTCGGTGTGGCGCGCGGCACCGTGGTGCTGGCCTTCCAGCAGCTCGTCGACCAGGGTTTCCTGGTGGCGCGCGAACGACGCGGCCATTTCGTCAATCCGGACGTGCTGGCGACGCCGGCCAAACCGCATCAGAAGGCGCCCGACCAGGCCAACGAGATCGACTGGAAGGCGCGTCGGCAGATCGCGGCCAGTGACATGCCGCCGCCGGCCAAGCACGACAACTGGATCAAGTCGTCCTACCCCTTCGTCTATGGCCAGTTCGATCCGGCGCTGTTCCCGACCGCCGAGTGGCGCGAGTGCAACCGCATGGCGCTCGCCGTGCTCGAGATCCGCAACTGGGCGTCGGACATGGTCGACCGCGACGATCCGCTGCTGATCGAGCAGATCCAGGCGCGGCTGTTGCCGCGGCGCGGCATCTTCGCCAATCCCGATGAGATCATCGTCACGCTCGGCGCGCAGAACGCGCTCTACATGCTGGCGACGCTGCTGATGACCAAGGGCTCCAAGGTGGCCATGGAAGACCCCGGCTATCCCGACGCACGCTCGATCTTCCGGCTGGCGGGTGCCGACGTCACACCGGTTCCGGTCGACCATTCCGGCATTGTAACCGCTTCTATTCCCAACGATTCCGGCTTCGTCTTCGTGACGCCCAGCCACCATTGCCCGACCATGGTGCCGCTGTCGGCGGAGCGTCGGCAGGATTTGCTGGCGCGCGCCAATCGCCACAACCAGATCATCATCGAGGACGGCTATGACAGCCAGCTTCTGGACGAGGCGCCGCAGCAGGCGCTGAAGAGCCTCGACCGCTCCGGCCGCGTCATCTATGTCGGCTCGATGTCGAAGACGCTGGCTCCGGGTCTGCGGCTCGGCTACATCGTCGCCTCGGCCGGGCTGATCTCCGAGCTTCGCGCGCTGCGCCGCTTCATGCTGCGTCATCCGCCGGCCAACAACCAGCGCGCGGTCGCGCTGTTCCTGTCGCTTGGCCATCACGAGGCGCTGGTGCGGCGGCTGTCGAGCGCCTTCGACGAACGGCGCAAGCGTCTGATCCATGCGATTTCCGCGTTCCTGCCTGAGTGGCGCTCGACCGATTCCGCCGGTGGCGCGTCGCTCTGGCTCGAAGGGCCGCGCGGCACCGATTCGCGCGGGCTAGCCGAGGCCGCCGCCTCGCGCAGCGTCATCATCGAGCCCGGCGACCGCTTCTTCGACCGCACCGAAAAGCCGTCACGCTTCATGCGGCTGGGCATCTCCTCGATCGCGCTGCAGCACATCGAGCCCGGCATCCGCGAACTGGCGACGGCGGCCGGGCGCAGGCCGGCAGCGGCTTGATGCCTCGTCCGGGCCGGGACCTGCCACCGTTCTTTAGCGCTCTGGCATATGCGACGGGACCGTCTGGCTCATAGGCTGTGCCAATGCCGACGGCATAGTTCGAAGCATAAGGGGACGAAGCGGGCCGATGGTGGACCAACCACCTGGTGGACCAACCACCGCCGCCCGCTTCGCAGCTAAAGGTGGAGTGCCTCCCATGTCAGTGGCTGTTGAGAAGCCGGATACGCCCTCGGACCAACGTTCGCGGCGTTCCGGCGGGCGCGAAGCGCGCCGCGCCATGCGGGCGGCGCCACTTGCCGACGATATCAAGCCGGTGCGCGCCGGCCTCGAAGGCGGAAGCTACGGGCCGCTCAGCGAAAACGACCGCGAGCGCATTCACGAAGCGGTGCTGACGCTGCTTGAAACGGTCGGCTTCGCCAATGCCATCCCATCCTGCATCGAGGTGCTGACCGAGGCCGGCGCCACGCTCAGCGAGGACGGCCGCATCCGTTTTCCGCGCGCGCTCGTCCTCGGCACCATCAAGAAGGCCGCACGCCACTTCACCCTGCATGGCCAGGATCCCAAGCACGACATGCTGATCCAGGGCAAGCGCGTGCATTACGGCACGGCGGGCGCCGCGGTGCATCTGGTCGACGTCGAGAAGCGCTGTTATCGCGAGTCGCTGCTGCAGGACATCTATGACGCGGCCCGCATCGTCGAAGGGCTCGACAACATCCATTTCTTCCAGCGGCCGATGGTGCCGCGCGACATTCCCGATCCGCTCGATATGGATTTCAACACGCTTTACGCCTGCGTGATGGGCACGTCGAAGCATGTCGGCACTTCCTTCACGGTACGCGAGAACGTCAAGCCGGCGCTCGACATGCTCTATGCGATTGCCGGCGGCGAAGAGAATTTTCGCGCGCGGCCTTTCGTCTCCAATTCGAACTGTTTTGTCGTGCCGCCGATGAAATTCGCCGAGGACGCCTGCGGCGTACTCGAGGCCTGCGTCGAAGGCGGCATTCCAATCCTATTGCTGTCGGCCGGCCAGGCGGGCGCCACGGCGCCGGCAGCGATCGCCGGTGCGGTGGTGCAAGCGGTGGCCGAGGTGCTCGCCGGCCTCGTCTATGTCAACGCCATCAAACCCGGGCATCCGGCGATCTTCGGCACTTGGCCGTTCGTTTCGGATCTCAGGACCGGTGCCATGTCCGGCGGCTCGGCCGAGCAAGCGGTGCTGACCGCTGCCTGCGCCCAGATGGCGCAATTCTACGACCTGCCGGGCGGCTCGGCCGCCGGCATGACGGATTCGAAACTGCCCGACATTCAGTCCGGTTACGAAAAGGGCATCACTGACGTGATGGCCGGCCTTGCCGGCCTCAACCTTGTCTACGAATCGGCCGGCATGCACGCCTCGCTGCTTGGCTTCTGCCTGGAAAGCCTGATCATCGACAACGACATGCTCGGCCATTGCCTGCGCTGCGTGCGCGGCATTGAGGTGACCGATGAGTCGCTGTCGATAGACACCATCGCCGACGTTTGCCTGAAGGGCCCGGGTCACTATCTCGGCAACGAGCAGACGCTGCGGCTGATGCAGACGGAATATTTCTATCCGGCGGTCGGCGACCGCTTTTCACCGAAGGAGTGGAACGAGAAGGGCAGGCCCGACATCTTGCAGCGGGCGATCATCGAGAAGAAACGCATCCTCGCCGAGCGCTTCCCGCGCCATGTGCCGAAGCTGGTCGATGACAAGTTGCGCGCCCGCTTCGGCAATCTTATCCATCTGCCGCGCAGCGGCATGGGCGGCTGAAGACGCTACTCGTCAAAACGGTCAGTCGGTGCCCAACCCATAGCGCTCGACGACCTCGCCATCGATCAGCTTGGCATGCAGCGTCATCAGTATGATTTGCGCATCGAAGCTGTCGCCGGCCTCAAGTGCCGCCTCGATCCGGCGCTCCGCATCCAGCCTATGTTGAAGGCCGTTGGTTTGCTCGAATGCTTCCGGCCCGGCAACACAATAGCCAAGCAGCTGCGCCACCGATGGGTAGGCTTGTGGTGGCGGCTCGTCAGGCCAGTGATCCTTCATCAGATTGACGATGGTGAGCTTTGCTCCTTCCGGCACAAGGGCGGGATGAAGGTCGACGCCGCGTAACGCGGCGTCGAGTTGCCTGAGGTCGCCTGAACGGCCGAACATTCCGAGGAAGCCTAGGGAGGAGCGCCGTTTCGCCATGATGTTCCTATCCGAATGCCCGAAACCGCAGCGAAGCGCCGGCCGCACGCAGCCGCTAACCGCCCACTGCCAGCAACAAAACGCCAGCGAGGGCCGATCCCGCAAGCGTCGGCAGCATGCCGATCTTCAGCTTCAGAATGGCGATCATGGCAGCACACGACAGCAGCGCCGCACCCCAGTCGATCGATGAAAACACCGGCACGTCCATGCCAAGACCGATGTTGCGCACTTCGCCGAAGATCACGTGCAAGCCGAACCACAGAGCGAGATTCATGATGACGCCAACGACGGCGGCGGTGATCGCGGTCAGCGCCGCCGACAGCGCCTTGTTGCCGCGCAGGGCTTCGATGTAGGGCGCGCCGAGGAATATCCAGAAGAAGCAAGGCGTGAACGTGGCCCACAGCGTAAGCATCGCCCCAAGCGATCCGGCAAGCAGCGGGCTCAACGATCCGGATTGGCGGAACGCGGCAAGAAAGCCGACAAACTGCAAAACCAGAATGAGTGGACCCGGCGTCGTTTCGGCGAGTCCAAGACCATCGACCATCTCACCAGGCGCGAGCCAGCCGAAGGACTCGACGGCTGCCTGCGCGACATAGGCAAGGACCGCATAAGCGCCGCCGAAGGTGACGACCGCCATGACGCTGAAGAATCCACCAATCTCAGTCCACACGCTGGCGGATCCGGTGAACGCCCAGATCAGAAGCACAGGCCCGAGCCAGATCGGCAGCCAGATCGCGATGGTGCGCGGCGCATGCCACGGCGTCGGCCTGATGTGGGCCAGCTCGCCGCGCTCGAACATCAGGTCGACCGCGCCCTTGATGTCGGGAACCGCGTCTTTGCCGTGCGCCGCGCCGGAAAAAAGCGCCGGCGCAATACGGTTTCCAATCCAACCTGCCAGGCCGGCAAGCAGGATGATGAGCGGAAATGGCACGTTCAAAGCATAGATGGCGATGAAGGCGGCGAGCGCGATCGAAACCATGACCCGGTTCTTCAGGGCCCGACGTCCAATCCGGATCATCGCCTCGACCACGATGGCGAGCACGGCCGCTTTCACCCCGAAAAACAGCGCCTCGACGAGGGGAGCGTCGCCATACAGCGCATAGAGGATGCTCAAGGCGAGCATCACAAGCGCGCCCGGCGCGACGAACAGGATACCGGCGACCAGGCCGCCGATCGTCCGGTGCAGCAACCAGCCGATATAGACGGCGAGTTGCTGGGCTTCAGGGCCGGGCAGCAGCATGCAGTAGTTCAACGCATGCAGGAAACGTTGCTCGCCGATCCAACGCCGTTCCTCGACCAATTCCCTGTGCATGAGCGCGATCTGGCCGGCCGGCCCGCCGAAGCTGAGCAGGCCGATTTTCGCCCAGAGTTTTACGCCTTCACGGAAGGATGGCGCAGCCGGCGCTTCGACGGTCTCGCCCGTTTTTCCCGAAGTCGCCATTTTGTCAGAAGCCCCCGTTTTGTCAGAAGGCAGGGCGCTCATGATGGCTTGCTCGCGCTTGGCCAGTTGTGCGTCTCCTCGGTGGCGTCGCGGCACCATCGGAAAAACGCATCGTAGAGCAGCATGCCTGCCTCCAGCTGTTCCAGATCGTCGCGAAACATCCGCGACAGGCCAAGCGAGGCGGCCAAGAATCCGGCTGCCTGCGGAATCAGGTCGAGGCGTGCGGTATCGGCTGCGCGCACGATCATGGCGAGACGGTCGAGCGCCTCGGATTCGAGCCCGAACTCTTCGATCATCGTGTCGAAGGTGCAGCGTTCGCCCCGGTGAGTCCAGAACACATTGTCGATGTCAAAAGGCACGGCCTGAAAGCGATCCGCAGTGGCCGACACTTCGGCCGCCTCGACAAAGAGGAAGACCGCGCTCGGATCGATGAAGCGCCTGATCAGCCAGGGGCAGGCGATGCGATCGACCTTCGGGCGGGTCCGCGTCACCCAGACGGTGCGGCCTTTTTCATCGCGGGGCGGTATCTTGCCGGCGTGAACCAGAAGCCCCTTGGCATCGCGCCAGGCTTCGAGCCCGCCTTCGAGGGATTCGGCACTGATGCCCTCGTGCCGCAGCCATGCGGCCACGCCTTGCGAGAGCTTTTGTCCTCTTTGGCAGACGACCGCCACTCGGCTGCCGGCGAATTCGGATGCCCAGGTCGAGACGGTTTTGAAATCACGCCGGCTTGAGGCCGGCAGCAGGCGCGGATCGGCGTTGTAGTCCTCTTCGATGCGAACGTCGATGATCGCGGGCGCACCCGGCAGACCAATCAGACGGGAAAGTTGCGATACGGTGATAGCGGTTGTCGACGGCATGGCGTCCACCTCCTTGAGAGAGAAGCTTGGACGCGAACGTTGGGCTGACGCCTCACGGGGTCGTCGCGATGCACCCCTTGGTATGATCGTGGATTTGTAGCGCACGCTTGTCAAGCGTCATGCCTGGAGCAAAGGATGCTCTGGCTCCGGCGGCCGGTTTGGCGGAGCCAGAACACGTCTGGGAGGAAAACCATGAAAAAGACCTATCACGGCAGCTGCCATTGCGGTGCGGTGCGTTTCGAAGCCGAAATCGACCTCGCCGAAGGCATCCGTAAATGCAATTGCAGCTTCTGCTGGAAGCTCGGCTACCGGAAATCCTTCGCGGGCTATGAGGCCGTGCGGGTGACGGATGGCCGCGACCGGATGCGGGAATACAAGGCGACGCCGTCGAACTGGCCGGAAGGTGACATCAACCACTATATGTGCCCGAACTGCGGCGCGAATTTTCTCTCGCGCGGCTATCTCGACTTCATGGGCGGGAATTTCTGGGCGGTGAACGTCGCCTGCCTCGACGACGTCACCGAAGAGGAACTCGGCGCAGCACCGATCGTCTACGAGGACGGCAAGCGCGACAGGCAGGATCAGGCGCCTGATATCACCGGCTATCTATAGGCGCTGCTTGGACGCGGCTCTTTCCTTCTCCCCTTCGTGGGAGAAGGTGGCCGAGCCCACGGGTCTTGCCTCCGGCAAGCCCGAGGACAGGCTCCGCTCGGTCGGATGAGGGTTCCAGCTTGGCACCAACAGCGCTCCGGCCAACACCCCTCAACCGTCTTGGCGCTGCGCGCCAATCCACCGCCCGGGGCGAGTCACGGGCCTCGCCCGCCCTTCGGGCCCCACAAGGGGAGAAGGAAAGAAGAGGCGTTTAGTGATTGTCCCGCGGCACGCCCCTGGTGTGCGCCACATCCTGGTATTTCACCGCCGGTTTCAGCACCATACCTTCGGAAAACTGGTCGACCATGCCGCGCTGGATCTCTTGCCATGGCGTCTGGTGCTTGGGGTAGTGATAGCCGCCACTGTTCTGCAGCTCGGCGCGACGCCGCGTGATCTCGTCGTCGGTGACGAGAATGTCGGCGGTTCCCTTGCGTAGGTCGATGCGGACGCGGTCACCGGTCTTCAAGAGCGCCAGCCCGCCGCCTATGGCGGCTTCGGGCGAGGCGTTGAGGATCGACGGCGAGCCCGACGTGCCCGACTGGCGGCCGTCGCCGATGCAGGCCAGCGCATGAATGCCCTTCTTGATGAGATGGGCCGGCGGCTGCATGTTAACGACTTCGGCGCCGCCGGGATAACCGATCGGACCGGCGCCGCGCATGAACAGGATCGTGTGCTCGTCGATGCCTTGCGCCGGATCGTCGATTCGGGCGTGGTAGTCTTCTGGCCCGTCGAAGACCATGGCGTTGCCTTCGAAGGCCTCGGGGTCATTCGGGTTCGACAGATAGCGTTCGCGGAATTCGGGCGAGATGCCGCTGGTCTTCATGATCGCCGAATCGAACAGATTACCTCTAAGATTGATGAAGCCGGCATTGGCCTTCAGCGGCTCGGCGACGGTGCGGATGACGTCGGGATTCTCGTTGACGGCCGCGCTGCAATTGTCGCCCATCGTCTTGCCGTTGACGGTCATGGCGTCGGGATGGGGCAACAGCCCGGCCTTCATCAGTTCGGCCACCACCGCCGGCACGCCACCGGCATGGTGATAATCCTCGCCGAGATATTCGCCCGACGGCTGCAGGTTGACGATGAGCGGTATTTTGAGGCCGACCTTCTGCCAGTCGTCATTGTCGAGCGGCACGCCGAGATGGCGGGCGATGGCATTGAGATGGATCGGCGCGTTGGTCGAGCCGCCGATGGCCGAATTGACGACGATGGCATTCTCGAAGGCCTGCCGGGTCATGATGTCGGAGGGCTTTAGATCCTCATGCACCATGTCGACGATGCGTTTTCCCGTCTCATAGGCGATCTGGCCACGCTCGCGATAGGGAGCGGGGATCGCGGCCGAGCCCGGCAGCTGCATGCCGAGCGCCTCGGCCAAGGAATTCATGGTGGTGGCGGTGCCCATGGTGTTGCAATAGCCGGTGGACGGCGCCGAGGAGGCGACGATGTCCATGAACTCGTCATAGCCGATTTCGCCCGCCGACAGGCGCTGGCGCGATTCCCAGACGATGGTGCCGGAGCCGGTGCGCTTGCCCTTGTGCCAGCCGTTGAGCATCGGGCCGACCGACAGCGCGATAGCCGGAATGTTGACGGTGGCGGCGGCCATCAGCAGGGCCGGCGTCGTCTTGTCGCAGCCGATAGTGAGCACGACGCCGTCGAGCGGATAGCCGTAGAGCACCTCGACCAGGCCGAGATAGGCAAGGTTGCGGTCGAGTGCCGCGGTCGGGCGTTTGCCCGTCTCCTGGATCGGGTGGCACGGGAACTCGAAAGGGATGCCGCCCATCGAGACGATGCCCTCGCGCACGCGCTTGGCCAGTTCGAGATGATGGCGGTTGCAGGGCGACAGATCCGAGCCGGTCTGAGCGATGCCAATCAGCGGCTTGCCGGACATCAGTTCGGCACGCGTCAGTCCGTAATTCAGGTAGCGCTCGAGGTAAAGCGCCGTCATCCCCGGATTGTCGGGATTGTCGAACCACTCCTGCGAGCGAAATTTCTTCTTCGTTGTGGGGGCGCCGGCCATCATGGTCTCCGTATTTGTATGACAAATCGATATGACAACGCGCGAGAGCAGGCAAGAGGCACGCGCCATCCGATTCCGGACTTTGGTGCGATAGACATACATCTGGCCCCACGCTAGACCGGATCGGGGGTTGTCAATTTGTATCCGGAGATTTTGATGGCTTTGGTGATCGAAGGCGAGGAACGCATCGCCGCACCCCTGCAAAAGGTGTGGGAAGCGCTGAATGACCCGGACGTTCTGAGGCAGACCATCCCCGGCTGCCAGAGCCTCGAAAAGAAGTCGGACACAGAGATGGCGGCGACCGTGGTGGTCAAGATCGGCCCGATCAAGGCGACGTTCAACGGCGAGGTGACGCTCAGGAATCTCAACCCGCCGCATTCCTACACCATCCAGGGCGAGGGCAAGGGTGGCGTCGCCGGCTTTGCAAAAGGCGGCGCCGATGTGACGCTGACTGCCGACGGCCCGGAGGCGACGATCCTCAAATATGCGGCCAAGGCCGATGTCGGCGGCAAGATCGCCCAGCTCGGCAGCCGGCTGATCGAATCGACGTCGAAGAAACTGGCCGGGCAGTTTTTTTCGAGTTTTGGCGAGAAGGTGGGCGCAGCCCCTCCCCCTTGAGGGGAGGGTGGCCCGAAGGGCCGGGTGGGGTCGGTGGCGACGCGCTCCGACATTTCTTTCGTAAGAGGTCGAGGCGGTTGAGATGACCCCTCCCCGGGGGGGGGCGGCGGCCGCCCCCCCCCCCCCCCCGGCGGGGGGGCGGCCGCCCAAAAGAGACAGCCCCCCGCGCGGGGCGCCCCCGCCGGGGGGGGGG